>CBDUCC010000086.1:0-11892 GCA_965365555.1 uncultured Myxococcales bacterium
GCCTTCTCGTGAAGCTCTTGGACCATCGCGGCGCCCTCGGTTTCGAGCATGTCGATTATGGCGCTCGCCGCCGCAACGATCGGAACCGGAAGCGAGGCGCTGAACAGAAACGATCGGGCGTTGTGCTTGATGAAGTCCACCACATCGCCTTCCCCAAGCAGGATTCCACCAATCCCGCCGAAGGTCTTCGAGAAGGTGCTGATGACGACCGGGATCTGCCCCTCGAGGCCGTACTTCTCGATGATGCCCCGGCCGCCTTTGCCGAGGGTACCTGTGCCGTGAGCATCATCACAGACGATCGCGACGTCTTCATGACGTGCGCACACTTCGAGGAACTCTTGGATGTTGGCTTCATCCCCGTCGAGCGAGTAGATGCCCTCGATCAGTACCAAGGCGTTCTTTCGATCTCGCTTCCGAAGAACGCGGTCCAGAGCCTTGGCACTGTTGTGGTTGAAGAATCGCACCTCGGGCGCGCGCATCGGCGTGCCAGCAGCGAGAAACGTCCCGTCCAAAATGCAAGCGTGGCTGAGATTGTCGAGGACGATCGTCGTCTCTTTGTCAGCCAGCGACATGACCGTCCCGACCATGGCCTGATAGCCCGTGGTGAAGATCAGGGACTTGTCGAAGCCGTACCACTTGGCCAGGCGTTCCTCGAGCTCGACGTGTGCGGTCGCGGTCGCCTGCACACGGGAGGAGCTCAGCCCGCAGGAGAACTGATCGACGGCCGCCTTGGCCGCCTCTTTCACCTTCGGGTGATTGGTGAGGCCGAGGTAGTCATTCGAGCTGAAGTTGACGACCGGTTTGCCGGCGATCGTGGTGTGTAGCCCCCCCGACTCGAACGGACGAAAATACGGGTAGATCTGCTTGGACTGGGCATCGCGCACACGCTGAAGCTCGCCATGCGCCTTTTCGGATATCCAACTCATCGAGCTCGCCGGGCCAAAGGTACTGGAATTTCTGCGATTTACCACTTTCGAAACAGGCCAACTGGCCAGTTTTCAAAGCCTTGACGGAAATCCTGAAGCCACGCATATACCGGCCGCATGTCGGAAACTCTGAAAGACGAGCTCAGACAGATCATCACGGAAGTCACCGAAGTCGAGGAAATCCCCGAGGATACTCCTTTCGCCGATCTCGGAATCGACAGCATGATGGCGATTGAAATCGTGGCAGACGTCGAGAAGAACTACGAGATTACGATTGCCGAAGAAGAGCTCGCGGACCTGACCAATCTCAAGGCGGTCTACGAGAAGGTCCAGCAGAAACTCGACGAGTCGACCTGACCGGAACGGCGCTATTTCGCGCGGCCAAAGATCTTCGAACCTGGCGGAACCGATTTCGTCAACCAGACGTTGCCGCCGATGACCGACCCCTGGCCGATGACAGTGTCCCCGCCGTGGATCGATGCGCCCGCGTAGATGGTCACATCGTCTTCGATCGTCGGGTGACGCTTGTCACCGCGCGAATCGTTGACCTCTCCGCGCGTCACGCTCAAGGCCCCGAGGGTCACACCCTGATAGAGTTTCACGTTTCGGCCGATGATGGCGGTCGCGCCGATCACGACCCCGGTCCCGTGGTCGATGAAGAAGCTCTCGCCGATGCGGGCGCCCGGGTTGATGTCGATGCCGGTGCGGCTGTGAGCATGCTCGGTGATGATCCGGGGAATCATCGGAACGTCGTCGAGGAAGAGCTCGTGAGCAACGCGATAGGCCGAAATCGCCTGGATGCTAGGGTAGCTGAAGACGACTTCCTCGATACTCGATGCAGCGGGATCGCCATCGAATGCAGCACGCACGTCGGTGTTGAGCACCCCTCGGAGCTCCGGAATCTTCTTGAAAAGGCGAAGCACGACTTCTTCGCTCCAGCCCTCGGGCTTTGGCTTCGCCACCCGGCCCATGCGCTCTTGGTAGCGAACGGCGCGACAGATCTGCTCGACGAGAATGTCCTGCGCCGGGTAGAGGTGCTCGCTCAGCGCGTAGCGGAGATTGGTGCGGTTGAGCGCACGCGTGCTGTAGAAGCCCATGTAGAGAACGGGCATGATGTGATTGAACGCAGCAATGACTGCACGCTTGTTCGGAAGGTCTGCGCTCTCGAGATTGTTGATCTCATCGTCGCCGTCATA
Organism: uncultured Myxococcales bacterium; assembly: GCA_965365555.1. Lineage (GTDB taxonomy): Bacteria > Myxococcota_A > Polyangia > Polyangiales > Houyiibacteriaceae > SG8-38. The sequence goes on from CBDUCC010000086.1 coordinate 2,123, forward strand.
TGAATCAGCGACGACGTCGATGACATCTTCGAGGTCCTGGTGCCGCTGCGGTCCACGCCCATCCATCATGGCTCTATGTGTAGCACGCTGGCCGCGTCAATCGCGAACGAGCCCAATCAGCCGTTCAGCCATCCACGCTCGCGGTACCACTCGACGGCATCGGTCAAAGATTCCCTGAGCGGGCGCGTGTCGTACCCGAGCTCGCGCTGCGCTTTTTCGCGCGAAACCACGGCGTTGGACACACTCGCGCGAAGCATGTCCGCCGTGATGAACGGATCGTTTTTGGTGATGGAGCTCCCCGCGAGCGCAAGTGGGAGGATGGCCCATCCGACCCAGAGCGGCAGCGCCCTCGTTGGAACCTTGGCCCCGGTGAGCTCTCCGTAAAGCGAGACCATGTCCAAGATCGGGACGACATCGCCAGTGAGGAAGTAGCGCTCACCCACTCGGCCCTTGTCGGCAGCCGCGATCATGCCGTCAGCCACGTCACGCGCATCGACATAGTCGCTCAACAGGTCGAGCAGGACGGGAACCCGCCCGAAGTACATGTCGATCAAGGCCGCACCGATCATCGAGGGTTCGTAGTCGTACGGACCGATCATCGACCCCGGATTGACGATCGTCGCGTTCAAACCGCGCTTGCAGGCATCGAGCACCACCGTTTCGCCGATCGCCTTCGAGCGGTGATAGTCGCACTTCTCATCGAGAGCGAGCGGTCGATCCTCTGTGAGCGGTTCCGAGAGCGGTTCGCGTTCGACTGCATGATGAGAGCTGGTGTGCACCAGTCGAAGTCCTCGCGAAAGACATGCCTCGGCCACGTTTCTGGTGCCGTCGACGTTGATCGGGAAGAGCATCGGATCTTTCTTCGGTCGAAGATCGATCTTCGCTGCGAGATGGTAGACGACCTCGGCCCCATCCATCGCGCGGACTACATCGCCCTCGTCGAGCACCGAGCCGGATGCGAACTCGATGTCGAGGCCCGCAAGCGATTCGGGTCGGTCGCCAGGCTCGAGAACACGCACTTGGTGGCCGGTATCGAGCAGGCGCCTAACGAGAACGTTACCGAGGCGTCCGCCCCCTCCCGTGACGAGCGCTAGCATGTGGAAGCTTTCTCGAATACCCGGTTCACGAGGTGTTTGGCTTCTTGCTGGATCGTCGCGAGGTGCTCGCGACCGCTGAAGCTCTCCGCATAAATCTTGTAGACCTCTTCGGTACCGGAGGGCCGCGCGGCGAACCATCCGTTCTCGGTCGTGACCTTCAACCCGCCGATCGGCGCCTGATTCTCCGGAGCCTTGGTGAGAATCTGCTGAATCGACTCCCCCGCAAGCTCTGCAGCGTCGACGTCGGACGCGCTCATCTTCTTGAGCGCCGCCTTTTGCGCGCTGCTCGCAGGCGCGTCGATGCGCTCGTACACCGGCGCGCCAAACTGCTTGGTGAGGGTTTGATAGCACTCGCCGGGGTCGCGCCCGGTCGTAGCGGTGATCTCCGCGGCCAGGAGGTTGAGCAATATGCCGTCCTTGTCGGTTGTCCACACCGTGCCGTCCTTGCGAAGGAAAGACGCCCCGGCACTCTCCTCGCCCCCAAAACCATAGGAGCCATCGACGAGACCGCCCACGAACCACTTGAAACCTACCGGGACCTCGGCGAGCCGACGTCGGAGGTCCCGTGCGACGCGATCGATCATCGCGCTGCTGACGAGGGTCTTTCCGATCGCCGCATCTGGGCTCCAGCCGCGCTCCGTGAACAGGTAACTGATCGCCACGCTCAGGTAGTGATTCGGATTGAGAAGGCCCCAACTCGGGGTGACGATCCCGTGCCGGTCGAAATCGGTGTCGTTTCCGAATGCGATGTCGTACTGATTTCGAAGGTCTACCAATCCCGCCATGGCATAGGGAGAGGAGCAGTCCATCCGGATCTTCCCGTCTCTATCGAGGGTCATGAACGAGAACGTCGGATCGATCGAATCGTTGACGATGTCGATATTGAGGCCGTAGCGCGATGCGATTCGTGGCCAATATTCAATGCCCGCGCCGCCCATCGGGTCGACACCGATCCGAAGCCCGGAGTCGGCGATCGCTTTCATGTCGATGATGGACTCAAGCCCGTCCACGTAAGGCGTGATGAAGTCGTGGAGCTGTGTGCTCTGCGCTCTGAGCGCTGCCTCGTAGCTCAGGCGCTTCACCTCCTTGAGGCCGGACGCAAGCAATCGGTTCGCCCGCTCCTCGATCCAGGAGGTCACCTCCGTGTCGGCGGGTCCGCCGTTCGGTGGGTTGTACTTGAAGCCTCCGTCCTCGGGAGGGTTGTGCGATGGCGTGACGACGATGCCGTCGGCGTCGTGCTCGCTCTCGCGGTTGTGGTCGAGGATTGCGAACGACAGGGCCGGCGTCGGGGTGAACTTACCCTCCGCCGCGATGCATGTGCGGACTCCGTTGGCTGCAAGAACCTCGAGTGCCGTTCGCGCAGCTGGCGCCGAGAGCGCGTGGGTATCGGCTCCCATGAAGAGCGGGCCCGTGATGCCTTCAGCCACTCGGTAGTCACAAATCGCCTGCGTGGTGGCGAGGATGTGAGCTTCGTTGAAGCTGCGACGAAGCGAAGAACCGCGGTGTCCGGAGGTGCCGAAACTGACCCGGTGAGTTGCCTCAGTCGGGTCGGGTACGTCGTCATAGTAGGCCGCGAGAAGCTTCGCGACGTCGACCAAGACCTCAGGAGGTGCTGGCTGCCCAGCGAGAGGATGCGCGTTCATCGGAGGGCTTTCTAGCAGCGATCCGCGGAGTTGACGACATCCCCTATGTCAGCGTCAGTTTCCGCCCATCTGCTCGGAGAGGTACGATTCCTTGCCGATCGTCTCGACCAGGTAGAGCTGAGCCTCGAGCCAGTCGATGCCCTCCTCTTCCTCCTTGAGAATCATCTCCAAGAGCTCGCGAGTGCCGTTGTCACCCTTGTCGCGACAGATCGCGATGCCTTCGTTCAGTCGTTTCACGGCGTCGTACTCGAGCGCCAGGTCGAGCTTGTGTTGCTCGACCGCGTCTTCACCGACCTTGACCGGGAAGTAGCGCTGCATGTTCGGCACGCCCTCCAGAAACAGCACGCGCGCGATGACCGCATCCGCGTGCTTCATCTCCTCGATCGACTCTTCGCGCTTCTTAGCGGCAAGGCGCTGGAAGCCCCAATCCTCGCACATCTTCGAGTGAATGAAGTATTGATTGATGGCGGTCAGCTCCGAGGTGAGCACCTCGTTGAGCACCTTGATGACGTCGTCGTTGCCCTTCATGATTTTCCTTCAGCCGAGCATAGGGACGGCTGCCTCACCTTGCAACGCAGGATCGTTGATGTTGAAAGACGTTATCAGTGCGAGCGCTTCAGCCCTGTGAGCTTCGCGCTTCTATCGCACTTCGCGCTCCGTCGTGGAGCTCGATCAGACGATCGATCGCTGGGCGGCAGCCACCGCAGGTTCCGCCCGCGCCGCAGGCCTCGCGGATCTCGTGACCGCTCCGCGCACCCGCATCGACGCACTGTCGAATCGTCCGGTCGTTGACCGCATGGCAGTGGCAAATCAACATGGTCTCTATCTAGCAAGAGAGAAGTTGCAAATCAAATTCAATAGGATCCGAATTCGAAATCGCCGATAGTTCGGCGTTTTTGACCTCATTCGGCAGCGTGATCCGGGGCCGCGGCCTCGGGTTCCAGGGGGCGCAGGCCCGCTTCGCGAAGGAGCTCGAGGTCGGAGTCGTGGTCGGGGTTACCCGTGGTCAGGAGCTTGTCGCCGAAGAAGATGCTGTTGGCGCCAGCCATGAAGCATAGAAGCTGGGCCTCTCGGCTGAGCGCGGCACGACCCGCCGAAAGCCTGACCCGCGCGTTCGGAATCATGATCCGGGCGGTCGCGCACATCCGCACGAGCTCGATCGAGTCGACCGGACGTTGATCTCCGAGCGGCGTGCCCTCGACAGCCACCAGTGCATTCACCGGCACGCTCTCGGGTTGCGGATCGAGGTTGGCGAGCGTGACGAGCATCGAGACGCGATCGTCGATGCTCTCGCCCATGCCGATGATCCCTCCGGCACACACCGAGATTCCGGCTGCGGCCACGCGTGCGATCGTGTCGAGACGATCGGCGTACGTTCGGGTCGTGATGATCTCGCCGTAGTATTCTTCGGAGGTATCGAGGTTGTGGTTGTACGCGGTCAGACCTGCGTCCTTCAACTGCTCGGTTTGCTCGTCATCGAGCATTCCGAGGGTGGCACAGGCTTCGAGGCCGAGCGCCCGTACGCCCCGCACCATCTCGAGAACCTGCTGAAACTGTCGACTTCCCTTCTTCGGGCTGCGCCAGGCCGCGCCCATGCAAAAGCGGCTAGCTCCTGCAGCTTTCGCGGCTCGCGCTTTGTCGAGCACGTCGTTCACGTCCATCAGACGCTCGGCCTCCACGTTGGTCTCGTACTTCGAGCTTTGTGGGCAGTAGGAACAATCCTCGGGACAGGCGCCGGTTTTGATCGACAGAAGTGAGCAAAGCTGAACCGAGTCCCGAGGCTGCGTCTGGCGGTGCACCTCTTGGGCGCGGAAAAGCAGATCGGTGAGCGGCAAATCGTGAAGAGTGCGCGCTTCGGCCGTGGTCCAGTCGTGTCGGACTTCGCTCATCTGGCCCGGTGTAGCAGAGTGCCTTGAAAGCGCTAGATTGCCCGCGTAGGGTCCGAGCACCTTGACCGACGGAATCGATTCATCGCTCGCCTCGGTGGCCCCCGTGGCAGGCGCCCAAGGTACCCCGTCGGCCGAGATGAGAAACGTCCCGCCGCTCGCGTGGATGGCGGGCCTCGGAGCGCTGGCGGACCTGCTGATCAACCGCGTCCTCATCCCCTTCGGTCACGGTGGCTGGTCGAGTGAGGCTCTGTTGCGCCTCGCGCGAGCGGGGAGTTTCGCGCTGAACCTCAGCGTCGTCGCAGGCCTGGTGGTGCTCGCGTTCTGCCTGGGCTCCCTCGCTTCGCGGCAGAGCGGCCTGCCCATCTCGGCCAGGGCCAGCCTGGCGAGCTTCGGCTGGGTACTGATTCCGATCGTCACCCTGATGACCTTCCTTCCTCTAGCGCTCACGCGACGCGAGCTCGTCTTGGTGGTCGCAGGTCTCTCCCACGCGGTGATCGTCCTTCTCGTATTGGCGGGCCTGCACTGGCGGTCAGCCCCGGCGATGATCGCCACGCTGATCCTGACGCTCGTGGCATCGCTGAGCGGTCTTGCGTCGATGAGCACGAATCTGGTCGGCGAGCGCTTTTTGTGGCCGCACGCCGAGCGCCTCGCGAATGCCTTCTACTGGTCGGGCGAGCTCGCCTACCTCGGGGTCCCGCTCGCGGTTGGATTTGCGCTCGCGATTCCATGGGGAACCTGGCGCGGCAAGACTGCACTGCTCGTATCGACGCTGGGAGCGGCTGCGGTGGCCGTCGCGATGGGGCTACTGCGACGAGCGGCCGGCGACGAGCTGCCCACGCTCGTCTACGGTGCGCTCAAGCTGGACCTAATGCCGGACCGGCTCGCGGTTCTTTACGCAATCCCACTCGGAATGGGCTGGGCCGTCACGATCGCGGCCGCGATGTCGAAGGACCCGGCGCGACGACAGCTCGGCGCTGCCCTCTTGCTGCTCTCGAGCGCGGGATACGCTCCGCGCACGCCAAGCGCACTGATCCTCAGTGTCGTCGGGGTTGCCCTACTCGCGCGCAGCGCGATGGCCTTTGCGCAACGGCGAACCAGGCTCGTGAACTAGCCAAGCTTGCGGACGGCCTCCTCGATTCGACGCAGACCCTCACGGATCATGTCGTTCGAGGCGGCATACGACATGCGCACGAACCCAGGCGCGCCGAACGCCGTCCCTGGCACGACGGCGCAGCGCGCCTCTTCGAGCAGATATCCGGCGAGATCGAGGTCGTTTTCGAGTACCTGGCCAGCACCCGTCCGGCCGATCAGCCCTTGGACGTTGGCGAAGGCGTAAAACGCGCCTTCGGGCAGGCGGCAGCTGATGCCGTCGATGGCGTTGAGCCCATCGACAATGATGGTTCGTCGCTCTTCGAAGGCCTGGCGCATTGCTTCCATCGGCTCCCAGGAGCCCTCGAGCGCGGCGGTGGCTGCGCGTTGGGCGACGGCACTCGGGTTGGTGGTGGCCTGGCCCTGAATCTTATCGCAGGCCTTGGTGACGTACTCGGGTCCGAGCATCCAGCCGATCCTCCAGCCGGTCATGGCGAAGGTCTTGCTGACACCGTCCACGATGATGATGTGATCGCGAAGCTCGGGGGCCACCTCGATAATCGACTTCTGCTCGAAGCCTCCGTAGACGAGCTGCCCGTAGATCTCGTCGACGATGATCCAGAAATCATGCTCGGCTGCCACGTCCGCAAGCGCGCGCAACTGCTCCCCGGTGTAGGCCGCACCGGTGGGGTTTGAAGGAGAGCAGAGCAGGAGCGCTTTGGTCTTGGGAGTGATCGACGCGCGGAGCGTATCGGGCGTCATCCGGAACCCCTCGTCTTCGGTGGTTTGCACGATGACGGGGTTCGCGCCGGCGAGGCGGACCTGCTCCGGGTAGCTCACCCAGTAGGGAGCGGGAATCAGCACCTCGTCACCCGGATCATACAGGGCCAGCGCGAGGTTGAAGAGCGTGTGCTTCGCCCCGACCGAAACGACGACTTCCGACGGGTCGTAGCTGACGCCGCTACGTCGCTTGGCCGAAGCCGCGCAGATCGCCTCTCGAAGCTCGATCGTCCCACGGGCTGCGGTGTAGCGGGTCGCGCCATCGTCGATCGCTTGCTTGGCAGCCTCGCGAATATACTCCGGCGTGTCGAAGTCGGGCTCTCCAACACTGAAGGAAAGCACATCGATGCCCTGCGCCTTCAGCTCGCGAGCGCGCTGAGCGACGGCGACGGTGGCAGAGGGCTTCACGGCGCTGAGCCGTTGCGCGACAGGGATGCTCTCAGTCATGCACGAGCGCTTAACACCGAAGCGCAGGGGTATCAACGCACCGGCGTGACCGAAGCGGCAATCGCTCGCAGGTCCCGCTCGAGGTCGGCGATTCCGTCGTTGTTCGCGCGGTAGTAGCCTCGGACCCGGGCCTGATCGTCGACGAGCACGAAGGAGTTGCTGTGCATGATCTCTTCGGCCCCCTGCGCCGTGCTCTCCTCGTCGCCCATCCCGACGCGAAAACCATCGATGACGACGCTTCGAATCGCGTCCTCTTCGCCGGTGACGAAGTGCCAGTTGCGCTCGTCGAGCTCGTTCTTGACCATGTAGGCCTTGATCACCTCGGGCGTATCGTTTCGCGGATCGACGCTGACCGAGACGAAGTTGACGCCGGACAGGTCTGCCAGGCGCGCCTGCAAGCCCTTCATGTGGGCCGTGAGCCGTGGGCAAGTGGAGCGACAATGGGTGAACACGAAGGCCGAGACCCAGATGCCACCTTCCATGGTCGACCGGCTGAAGACCTGCTCGTTCTGGTCGACGAGGCTGAACTCCGGCAGCTGGGCGAGCACCGGCACGTCTGCGGCGCTCTTCTTCGAGCACGCCGCCGTCACCATGAGGAGACCGCTGAGCAAAAAGAGGAAGCTAGAGCGCATCGACGATGAGAACGGCGAAGAGCGCCGTCAGATAGATCAACGAAGCGACGAAAAGCTTCTTGGCCCAGGCGTTCGGGTCCGCCATCCAGAAGCCGCGAAGCGCCGCCCAGAAGAAGTACCCGCCGAGCGCGATGGCGGAGACCAGGTAGAGCGTGCCCGCAAGGCCATACGGAACCAGAAGGAGGGAGACCAGCCAGAGCGCCCCGGCGTATGCCGTCGCTTGCACCTTGGCCGATCGCATCCCTCGGACGGAGGGCAGAACCTTGAGCCCCGCGCGCTCGTATTCGTCCTGGCGAAAGACCGAAATCGCGATGAAGTGCGGGATCTGCCAGAAGAACAACACCCCGAATAGCAGGAGCCCCGGAACGGCAACGCTTCCCGTGACCGCGGTCCAACCCATCAAGGGAGGCAAGGCTCCCGGCAGAGCGCCGACGAACAGAGCGGCCGGGGTGTACTGCTTCATGGGCGTGTAAATCGCCACGTAGCTGACGAGGGCGATGGCACCGAGTAAGCCGGTGACGGGATTGACGGCCAGCGTGAGGGTGGGCACGGCAAAGAGCCCCATCACCACGCCCAGTGTCAACGCCCAGGACGGTTCGAGCCGTCGATCGGGAAGCGGACGATTGGCCGTCCGCGTCATCAGCCGGTCGCTATCGCGTTCGAGGTAGCAGTTGAGTGTATTCGCCGCCCCCACGACCATCCCGGTGGTCAAAAGCATCACGGCTACAGAGCCAAGAGCCAGCGAGCCGGGCGCGAGCCACATTCCGCCGGCTGCCGTGACGAGGACCATGAGGGTAATCCTCGGCTTCGTCAGCGCGATCAGATCGCGCACAGTCAGCATCACGGTCGCTGGTCGGGTCGCTGCGGTCATGGTCTCGGAGGGGAAGCGGGCGCGCACTCTGACGCTGGGTGCAAAACCCGTCAAGCGCCCTAGCCGGGGGGTTAGGGGCAGGCTCCTCGGCCGTCAAGAACCGGCGGAATAGGCCGCAAGAAGCGCGAGAACACCGACCACGGCGAGCGCGACTCCGACCGCCAACATGATCCAGGGTGTTTTCGGCTTCGGCGGGCTCGCGCCGAGAGGCTGGATCGCAGCGGGAGCCGGCTGGGGCGCCGGCGCGGCCGGGATGGGCGTCGGCAGGGTGATCGACCCGCCCTCCCCGGCCTCGAGCTGCAGGACACTTTCGAGCGCCGCCGCGAACGCCGCCGCTGTCGCGTATCGGTCTTCGGGCTTCTTGGCGAGCGCCGCCATCACGACCTCTTCGAGGCCCTCGGGAAAGTCGGCGTCCGGACACCGCTCGGAAAGCGGAATCGGCGGCGCGTTGACGTGAAGCTGGATGTACTCGATCGGCTGCTTGGCATCGAATGGAAGCTTCCCGGTGAGTAGCTCGTAGAGGATGACACCGAGCGAGTAGATGTCGGAGCGGGCGTCGAGCGTCTTTCCATGGGCCTGCTCAGGGCTCATGAACTCGGGCGTTCCAAAGACCATGCCCTGCTGCGTGAGCACCATCGAGCCGGGGCGCATCTGTCGCTCCGTCACCTTCGCGAGTCCGAAATCCAAGACTTTCGGAAAATCGCGGATGCCACCTTGCGTCGTCACGAAGATGTTCTCGGGCTTGAGGTCGCGGTGGATGATCCCCGCCTGATGCGCCTCTTCGAGCGCGCCGCAGACCTGGATCATGATCCGCATGGCGCGCCTTGGCTCCATTCGGCCCTTCGCTCTCACGATCTGCGAAAGATTCTGCCCGACCAGGTGTTCCATGACGAAGTAGCAGGCGCCGTCGTCGAGCTGTCCGTAAAGAAACACGCGAGCGGTGTTCGGATGAGAGAGCTGGCTCATCGCACGGGCTTCTCGTCGGAATCGAGATACCAAGTCACTTCGTGAGAGATACCGAGAATGGAGGATCTTGATCGCGACGTAACGATTCATGTCCGGCTGCTCGGCCTTGTACACAGCGCCCATTCCGCCTTTGCCGATCTTCTCGACGATGCGGAACTGTCCTGCCACTTCTTTACCGAGGTACGGATCGCTCACGACGCGGCCAGAGTAGCATCCGAGCCGTGACCCTGTGAGGAAAGTGCGAGCAGCACGAGGACGATCCAGGTGGCATCCGCGATCAGCAGGTGAACGAGCTGAATCCAGACGGGCGCCAGCAATGCGACATTGAGCAATCCCACGCCGATCTGCAGAATCAC
>CBDUCC010000087.1:0-11823 GCA_965365555.1 uncultured Myxococcales bacterium
CATGCGAGCCGATGGATCACCACCGATGACCTCAGCGCTGGGGTGTAGCCTGGCGATCATCATGGCGAGGTCGGCCGTTCCGGTCGCGAGATCGAGCACCCGCGCGCCCTCGGGCAGTGCCAAGGCCTCCACGGTCTTTCGTCGCCATGATTGGTCGATGCCCATCGACATGACCCGATTGAGGAGATCGTAGCGACCAGCAATTTGGTCGAACATCTCCCCGGAACCGAGGTTCGGGGTCGGCTCCGGTTCCACCGCGTCGCTCACGGAGCACCTCGTTTGACCTTCTTCTGCTCGAGGCGTGCGTTCTCATGGACCTCTTGCTTGCGCGAGTGGAGCCGCATGTGGCCGCGCTGAATGCCCTCCCCGGCGAGCGCGCGAAGCGCCGCGAGGTTCGACGCCATGCCCGCGGCGCCCATGACGATCGCAAGCTCGCCAGCGTTCCGGACGCCCATGAGCTCGAAGCTTGCCCGAACGCCGCGATGAACGCGGGTCGAGCCGCCGACGGTGCCGACGGCCATCGGCATGTCGAGCTCGCCGTGGATGCCACTGTCGGTGCGCTGCCAGACGACCAGAGGCTTGTACTGGCCGTCGAGCGAGGCGAACGCATGCGCACCGGCCTCGATCGAGCGCCAATCCTGTCCCATCGCTAGCGCCACGGCATCGATGCCGTTCATGACGCCCTTGTTGTGCGTGACCGCTCGGAACGGGTCGAGCTCTGCGAAGCGGCTCGCCTTCTCGATCCCGTCGGCAAGCTCGGGGCCGCCCAAGGCATCGACGCTGACATCGCAGGACACTTTGACCCGCCGTCGCAGCGGGAGATTGCTCAGGATCCGAAGACCAATGTTGCCGCCCGTGATCTGATGAATCCGCGGGGCGACCGCTTCCGCGACGGCGTCGACCACGTTGGCGCCCATCGCATCACCGACGTCGACGTAGAGATGGACGACGAACACGCCCTGCTCCTCGTCCAGCACGCGCACATCCATGTCGCGGCAACCACCGCCGCGCTTGACCATTCCGGGGATGGCCGCGTCTGCGATCTCGAAAATGCGCTCTCTTTCCGCCTCGACCCGGACTTTCGCCTCGGACGCATTCGGAACGTCGTCGAACTGGACCTGGGTCGTCATGATGGGCGCGGTCGCCTCGCCGAAGAAGCCGCCGGTCATGCGAACTTGACGCGCAGCGTTGGAAGCAGCGGCGACGACAGACGGCTCCTCGACGGCCATGGGCACGAGGACATCGCTATTGTTCACCCGGAAGTTCAGTGCGATGGACAGGGGCAGCCCGTGGACGGCGATGACATTCTCGCTCATCCGGTCGGCCACATCGAGGGTGAGCTCCCCACCGCTTTCGAGGTGCCGAACCGACTTCTCAGAGAGCAGTCCGGTTTCGACCATGGTCCGCAACCGGTCCTGGATGCGCTCGCGATAGAAGCCCGGGATACGGCTCGTCACGGCTGGTGTTTGCTTGGACATCAATGCCTCTTTCTTCGTTACTCGCTAGGACTCCCGGTGCACGGTGGCGCGCGCCACCGTGAACAGTGCATTCTTCGCCCGGCTGTCGGGCAGGCCGCTGATGGCCTCGCAGGCGGCGGCGGCCTCCGCGATCGCGAGCTCGCGGGTGGACGCAAGCGCGCCTGTGTCGTGCAACGCGGCGACCAGTCGCCCCTTCGAGGCATCCGACACCTGCGCCTCGGGACCGAGAACGATCTCCTCGAGAATCGGCCGAACCGACGGGTCACGCTCCAGCGCCACGATGACGGGATGGGTCATCTTTCCTTCACGAAGATCGGTGAATGGCGACTTCCCGATCGTCGCCAGGTCCCCGGCGTAGTCGAGGTGGTCGTCGATGAGCTGAAATGCGACGCCGAGATGAAGCCCGTAGGCCTCGAGTGCCTCGCATGCTGCGTCGTCGAGGCCGCCCGCCCGGCCGCCCGCGAACATCGCCCAGCGAAAGAGCGCCGCCGTCTTTCCTTCGACCACCTGCATGTAGGTACGCATTCTCGCGTCGATCTTCCCGCGGTTCTCGAGTTGGATGGCCTCGGCGAAGATCATTTCGTCGATGATGTCGAGCAAGCGCGAGAGCACGTCGGTCATCTCCGCGGATCGCACCCGCCGCAATGCGTCGACGAGGAGCCAATCGCCGGCGAAGATCGAGGCAGCGTTGCCGTAGAGCGTCCGCGCTGCCGGCACGCCGCGTCGCTGGTCGCCGGCATCCACCACGTCGTCGTGAAGGAGGGTCGCGCAGTGGACCAGCTCGACGGCTACCCCGAATTCGCGCGTCTTTTCGTCCAGGCCTGCGCCGAGACGGGAGGCGAGGACGACGCACATGGGGCGAAGCCGCTTGCCGGCGACCTCGAGCAGGTGATGCGCACTCCTGTGAACGACGCTTTGTCCCGAGGGGACACTCTGGATCCCCTGCTCGAGCGCCGACATGTCCCAACGGACGAGATCCGCAAGATCGGCCAGGTGGGCCGAGAGATCCTCGAGTCCTTGCGAGTCGCAGACGGCCTGAAGGCTCGTGAGCACATCGGTCGAGGCGTCGCTTCGAACGGCTGCGATCAACGACATGGCAAGCCTCCGCTGAGTCTCCCCTGAATCATCACTCGTTCTCTTCCGCGCTCCGAAGCTCGGAGGGATTGATTGCGCGGCCGGCCACCAACAGGCGGACGAGCCGCTCGCCGGCCTTGGATAGCGCACTCAGCCTCGAAAGTCGCTTCGCCATGTAGTCGACGCGCCGGCGGTCGCCCGGTCCGAGGCCCACGCGGGCCTCTGCGAGCCGCCGCTCCGCCCGGCTGAAGGCGTCACTCGCCTCCCGGATCAGGATGAGCTCGCGGCGCTCGTACACCCGGCGCAAAAGCTTCCAAATACTCGTTTCTGCTTCGAAAAAGTCTTTGCGCTGGCCGGGCTGCCAGGTCTTTCGGACGGCGCCCCAGCGGACCAGCTCGCCGACCGAGAGGCTGACGCCGCTGCTGCTCAACCGAAGGGTTTCGGACAGATCCGCCGTGGTCATCGGTTCCGGCGAGAGATAGAGAACCGTCCAGATTCGCCCCATGTGCCGTCGGAAGCCCCAAAACTCCATCAAGCGGCCGACTGCGTCTGCAGCCTCAAGCTCGGCTTCACGCCACAAAGGGCTGGAATCATTCGGATCTTGTTGTTTCGCAGCGGCGGTGGACACGTGGGCGACTCAGTTTGTTCAAATGTTCTTGAAGAGTCGTAGGACCCGGGGTGCCGGGCGTCAAGCAAACCGCAGTGCCTGGCCGCGAGCGATCCCGGCGGTGCTAAGCTGCGCGGCCCCATGACGAGCAAGCTCAACAAGTACAGCAGCCGGATCACGCAACCCCCCTCCCAGGGCGCTTCCCAGGCGATGCTTCACGCCACCGGGCTCACGCGCGCGGACATGGACAAGGCACAGGTCGGTATCTCGGCGGTCTGGTACGAAGGCAATAGCTGCAACATGCACCTCAACGACCTGGCAGCGGTCGTCAAGCGCGGTGTCGTAGACGCGGGCCTGGTGGGAATGCGCTTCAACACGATCGGTGTCTCCGACGGGATCTCCATGGGTACCGATGGGATGAGCTACTCGCTGCAGTCCAGAGATCTGATCGCGGACTCGATCGAGACGGTGATGAGCGCGCAGTGGTACGACGCCAACATCTCGATCCCGGGCTGCGACAAGAACATGCCGGGCTGCATGATCGCGATGGGCCGGCTGAATCGCCCTGCGCTCATGGTCTACGGAGGGACGATCCGCGCCGGACATGGAAGCGCCGGAGAGAAGCTCGACATCGTCTCGGCGTTTCAGTCTTACGGGGAGCTCTTGTCGCAGGCGATCGACGAGCCGAAGCGACTCGACATCATCGAGCATGCCTGCCCAGGAGCGGGCGCATGCGGCGGCATGTACACCGCGAACACCATGGCATCGGCGATCGAAGCCATGGGGATGTCGCTACCGTACAGCTCCTCGACGCCAGCGGAGGACCCTGCGAAACAGGAGGAATGCTTGCGTGCGGGCGCGGTGATTCGTTTGTTGCTCGAGCGTAACATCAAGCCTCGGGACATCATGACGCGCGAGGCATTCGAAAACGCCATGGTGACCATCATGGCACTCGGCGGCTCGACGAACGGTGTTCTTCACCTGCTCGCCATGGCCCGCGCCGTCGACGTGTCGCTGACGCTGGACGATTTCCAAGAGGTGAGCGATCGCATTCCGTTCCTGGCCGACCTCAAACCCAGCGGCCAATACGTCATGGAGGATCTGCACCAGGTCGGCGGAACTCCTGCCGTGCTGCGGTACCTGCTTTCGAAGGGGGTTCTGCACGGCGACTGCATGACGGTGACGGGGAAGACGCTCGCGGAGAATCTCGCAGAGCTACCGGACCTCAGCGACGGTCAGGACGTCATTCATGAGTGGGAGCACCCGATCAAGAAGAGCGGGCACCTGAAGATCCTCCGCGGCAACTTGGCACCCGAGGGGTCGGTCGCAAAGATCACCGGGAAGGAAGGCTTGCAGTTCCGAGGCACCGCAAAGGTGTTCGACTGCGAAGAGGACATGCTGGCCGCGATGGAGCGGGGTGAGATCGGCAAGGGCAACGTCGTCGTCATCCGATACGAAGGTCCCAAGGGAGGTCCGGGCATGCCCGAAATGCTCTCTCCGACCTCGGTGATCATGGGCGCGGGTCTCGGCCAGGAGGTCGCGCTGATCACCGATGGCCGATTCTCCGGCGGCTCCCACGGCTTCATCATCGGGCACATCACACCCGAGGCGCAGGAGGGGGGCCCGATCGCACTGGTGCAGGATGGCGACGTCATCGCGATCGACGCGGAGCACAGGAGCATCGAAGTCGAGCTCGACGAGAGCGAGCTGAGCCGCCGACGGGAGGCCTGGACCGCGCCGCCGCTGAAGGCACGGCGCGGCACTCTTTACAAGTACATCAAAAATGTGAAGTCCGCTTCCGAAGGCTGCGTGACAGACGAATAGCGCCTCCGCTCACCGGGGTTGAGGGACCGCTCAGCGGAACAGCGGCACCGTTCGCCCGGTTTTTCCTGCTTTTTCCGGCTTCGAACCTAGATTGGGCCCTGGGTAAGCCAGCAGGAAAGTCAGCATGTATCTCAACAAACGCGGCCTCCGAGAGATTGGAAACGTCCTCTTCAAGAAGCCGACGGTCGGCCGACTGCTCACCACAGCATGGATCGCACCCATCTTCCTGGGCCTCCGCCAGACGGCATCCGCTTTCCAGAAGCTCGACGACGTGCTCCACCCGCAATACCGCGATCAGCCGGTCGAAAAGCCGGTATTCGTGTTCGCCAACCCGCGCAGTGGCACCACCCTAGCCCACCGCCTGATCAGCATGGACGAGGAGGTGTTCACGACGGTGAAGCTCTACCAGACGATCTTTCCGTCCGTGACGGCGACCCGAACGTTCAAGAGGCTCGTCGAGCTCGCCGAGACGCCGATGGGCTCGGTGCTCAAGCGCGCATACGACTTCTTCAACGCGCCCCTCGAGAGTCGCTGGGACGGCGTGCACCACATCAGTCTGGACCAGGCCGAAGAGGACGTCTGCTCGCTGCTTTGGAATCTCAGCTCCCCGACCTCGGGTCTGCTCTTTCCCTTCATGGACGATCTTCCGAGTCAGACCTGGATCGACCGTAGGAGCCCGGAGGAGCGGAAGGAGTTCCTCGATTCGTACGAGAACACGATCAAGCGTCACGTCTACGAAGCCGGCGGCAAGCGTTTCTTGAACAAGAACGTATTCTTCTCAACGCGAGTTCGCTCGGTCTACGAGAAGTTCCCGGATGCGGTATTCGTCTACCTGGTGCGTGACCCGACCGAGTGCCTCCCGTCGTTCCTCAACATGTTCTACCGCGCGTGGACGGCACATTCACCGAACATCCAACCGGACGGTGAAGAGATTCAAGCCCTCAAGCGCCTGGGATACGACTACTACCGCTACGCGCTCGAGTGCCGAAAAGAGATCCCCGAGGACCAGTTCATCACGATCCGCTACGAGGATCTGGTGGCAAATCCAAAGCGCACGATTCTCGGCCTCTATGGACGGCTCGGAATGCCGGTGAGTGACGCGTTCGAGGCGAAGCTCGACGAGGCACAGGCCGCGCAGCGCGACTACGAGAGCCCGCGCACCGTGGACTTGGAATTCTTCGGGGTGAGCCAGGACGAGGTCTCGGAGGAGCTTCGCGAGGTGTTCGAGGCCTTCGGCTACGACAGCCCGGACGAAGCGCAGTACCTCGAGGCCGCCGAGTAACACCAGCGCGCATCTGTCGTACATTGTGGCCCTAGTAGGAGGGCCAATGGGTGAAATCGAACGCTTCGAGTTCAGCGGGGCTGGCGGGCAAACGCTGGTTGGCCGGATTCATCGTCCGGCGACAGAGCCGATGGCGTGGGCAATCTTCGCGCACTGCTTCACCTGCTCGAAGGATAGCCGAGCGGCGCGCTACGTGAGCACGGCGCTCGCAGAGCGGGGTATCGCAACGTTGCGGTTCGACTTCACCGGACTTGGCGAAAGCGAAGGTCAGTTTGATGATGCCTTCGCGCGCGACGTCGGTGACATCGTCGCAGCAGCGAATGCGATCCGAGCGAGGTACCGGGCGCCCGCCTTGTTGGTGGGTCACAGCCGGGGTGGCACTGCTGCGCTCGCGGCTGCGAAACGCGTTCCGGAGGTAGTTGGCGTGGCCACGATTGGTGCGCCGTTTTACGAGTCCGGGGTGACCGGGGCGCTCGACACGGCGGAGCTCGGATCGCTTGGAAAAGCGCTGCTCATCTTTCACTCGCCGCAAGACAACGTGGTGAGCATCGATGAGGCGCGTGAGATCTTCGTGGCAGCGCGGCACCCCAAGAGCTTCGTGTCGCTCGATGGCGCGAACCACCTGCTCGGACGGCGGCGCGACGCTCGCTACGTCGCGGAGGTCTTGGCGAGTTGGGCGAGCCGGTATCTCCCCGAGGAACCCGAGGCCGAGCTTCCCGAGAACACCGCCGAAGGCGAGGTGCTCGTCGAAGGCCGGACGACGGGCTTCGTGCAGAGCATCCACGCGCGGGACCTCCGGTTCGCAGCCGATGAGCCGCTCGACAAGGGCGGCACGAATTCCGCGCCAAACCCCTACGAGCTGCTGCTCGCGAGCCTCGGCGCCTGCACCTCGATGACCTTGAAGATGTACGCCGGACGCAAAGAGTGGCCGCTCGATGCCGTCCGGGTCAGGCTTCGTCACGATCGCGTCCACGCAAGAGACTGCGAGGATTGCGACAAGGACACGGGGATGATCGACGTCATCGACAAAGAGATCGAGCTCGAAGGCGCGCTGAGCGACGAGCAGCGTCTGCGGCTGATGGAGATCTCGGCCCGGTGTCCGGTGCATCGCACCCTCCTGAACGAGATCAAGATTCGGTCGGAGCTGATTTGACGACACTTGCCACCGTCGACAACGCCTCGCTCTCCCTCGGCGGCCGCACGCTCTTCGACGGCCTCACCCTTCAAGTGGCCGAGGGCGATCACGTCGGGTTGGTAGGGCCCAACGGCTCCGGCAAATCGAGTCTTCTGCGAGTTCTGGCCGGAACCGTGGAACCGGATGCCGGCGCGATTCGACTCGTACCACGTGCCCGGGTCGGATTTCTGCCGCAAGAGATCGAGTCCTTCCCCGACCAGGCGGTCTTCTCGTTCGTGTACGACAGCGTGCCCGATCGCCCGAAGCTACGAGCCGATCTGGAACGCGCCGAGGCGCGCCTGGCCGAGCTACACGATCAAGGCGAAGTCGACGAGGCGGCCTTCACCGAAACCGCGAGCGAGGTGGCCGAGTTGCACGAGCGCAGTGCGCTTCTCGACACGGAGTTTTCCGAACACCAGGCAAAGCGCATCCTGCATGGACTCGGCTTCACCCAGGCCGATCATCGGCGGCCATTGTCCGAGCTGAGCGGTGGCTGGAAGATGCGGGCAGTGCTTGCGTCACTTCTCTTCCAGAAGCCCGCCCTGTTGTTGCTCGACGAACCGACAAACCATTTGGACATGCCCTCTGTCGCCTGGTTCTCGAAGTTCCTGCGGAGCTACGACCAGGCACTTTTTCTCGTCTCTCACGATCGGGAGTTCTTGAACGAGCAGGTGAACCGCGTCGTGAGCTTCGAACCAGAGGGTGTCCGGACCTTTCGCGGCAACTACGAGCAGTACCTTCGCCAGCGCGACGAAGAGCGGGAGGTGCTCGAGAACCGAGCAAAGAACCTCGAACGCGAGAAGGCGCACCTCGAGCAGTTCGTCCGCCGCTTTCGGGCGAAGGCGAGCAAGGCCGCGCAGGTCCAGAGTCGCGTTCGGAAGCTCGAGAAGATGGACACGATCGAGCTTCACCAATCGCGGCGCGAGGCGCGTTTTGCGTTCCCGGCGACGGAGCGCGGGCCAAGAACTCCGCTTCGTGTCGACGAGTTGAGCAAGTCATACGGCGAGCATCTGGTTCTTGACCAGGTCTCGCTCTCAGTCGAGCGAGGAGACCGAATCGCGATCGTCGGCCCGAACGGAGCGGGCAAGACGACGCTGTTGAAGATTCTAGCCGAAGAGATCGAGCCAAGCGGTGGCCAGGTTCACCTCCCGGGGCAGTCGGACGTGCGGTACTTCGCCCAGCACCATGCCGACGCACTGAACCTCCAACACACGGTCCTTCAGGAGATCGCGTCATCGAGCGACGGGGCCGGGAATGAACGCATTCGGGGAGTGCTCGGCGCGTTGCTCTTCGACGAGCTGGGCGTCGAGAAGCGGGTTTCGGTCCTTTCTGGCGGGGAGCGAGCGCGGGTCGCACTTGCAAAGATTCTGATTCGCCCAGGGAACGTGTTGCTCATGGACGAGCCCACGAACCACCTGGATCTCGAGACGACCGAAGCGTTGACGGACGCCCTCACAACCTTCGACGGCACCCTGTTGTTCGTCAGCCACAACCGCGCGTTCATCCGGCGTTTGGCGACGAAGCTCTGGGTCGTGCACGACGGGGCTGTCGAGAGCTACGCGGGCACGCTCGATGATTATCTCTACTCCTGTCAGGAACGTGAGGTCACGCCTGCGACCGAAGCCGGGGTACAGCCGCTCGCGTCGAAGAAAAGCCGGCAGGCACGCAAGGAAGAGCGACGAAAAGAAGCGGAGCGCCGGGCGGAGCGGAACCGGAGGCTCAAGCCGCTGGAGAAGCGAGTCGCCAAGCTCGAGAGCGCGATCGCTACGCTCGAAGCGACGATCACCTCGCACAACGAGGAGCTGAGCAGCCCGGAGGCCTACGACGATCCCTGTCGGCGGGGCACGCTTCTCCGGGAGATTGCCGAGGCGCACTCGAAGCTCGACCTCACGATGGACCAGTGGACCGAGGCCCTCGGGAAGCTCGAGGCCTTGCGGGCCGAGCCGGGCGGCTAGCGGGGCGCGGGCGGACCGAATCGCGAGCCACTTTGGAAAATTCGCGTTAGGGTCTTCAAGTGTTTGAAATGATTGGGGTATTTGAGGGGGTGCGTGTCCCCTAGTAGTGGGCGGTGGCGACGGGGGTGAGGTCGGCGACGCTGTGAACGCGAATGCCGCCGTGGCTGATCGAGTAGATGTACCGATCGATGAAGACGCCACGCGTGATCTGGGGCTCGTAGCCACAGTAGTAGTAGAAGTCCTCGACCGGGTACGGGACGCCGCAGTCTTCGAGCACCAGGTCGGAGTGGTCCACCGCGCCGCGTCGGACGAAGCCGTCCTCGGCGCTCACGTCCCAAAGCTCCAGGGTGCTCGAGAACTCGCCCTCGTACGAGACAAAAGGAAAGGCGAGCAGGCCGGCATCCGGGCTCTCACCGGCGTAGAAGTTAAACGCCTTGTGGTTGTGGTTCGCCTCTGAATAGCCATCGCCCACGAGCGCCTTCCAGGCGAGCTTCGGGCTCACCGGGTCGGACACGTCGAAGATTTGAAGAGCGGTGCCATTGTCGCGCTGTGTCTGTTCGTCGATGTCGCGACCAATCGTCAACAGATGATCCTCGCCGAGGGGATGCATGTAATCGCTGAAGCCTGGGATCTTGAGCTCGCCGAGGACCGTGGGGTTCTCGGGGTCGCTGAGATCGATCGCGAACAGCGGATCGACCTGGCGGAAGGTCACGATGTACGCGATGTCGCCGAGGAAGCGCGCCGAGAAGATTCTCTCGCTCTCCGCGAGCCCGGGCGTCTGGCCGATCACCGCGAGCTCGCCCTCGTCGAGGCGCAGCGTGCTGACGAGATTGTCCATGGTCGGGGGAATCCATACGTCGGCCGCGACGCCAATGTCGTCGTTCGGCTCCGCCCAGGTCGTCCGGGTAGTCGCCACGCGGACGATGCCGTCCCGCTCATCGATCGAGAACTGATTGTTGACGACGCCCGGAACGAAGCCGGAGCCCTGGTAGGGAGTGCGATTGCCATCGGTCGACACCGCGAAACGGTGAAGCGCCGTCCGGTCCGTGTTGGTTCCCCGCTCGTGCCAAGCCCAGTCCGGCTGAGCGAGGATCATCGCGTTGGCGTTCGAGTAGACCTGGGCGGCCTGACCGAGAATGGAGGTCATCGCCGTGTTGCTCTGGTCGGTGATGTCGATCCCGACGATCTGAGAGAGCCCGTAGTTCGTGAGACCCGGTGCCGGCGAGTAGAAATCCGCGCACTCGAAGGGCTTCTCTTCGAGCTCGCCGTCGATGCGTTCGCCCCAAACGGGAAGCCACTGGTCGAGCGTCGTATCCAGGATGGCCTGCTTCGCTGCATCGGCCCAAGCCCGTGCCCGGGCGATGTCCTCGCTGCGGGACTGAGGATAGTCACCTTCGTACAGGACCTGGTAGAGATTCGGAATCGTCCCAGGCCGCTGCATCTGAGTCTGGATGATCGCGCGGACGATGTTGTCGTGCCGGCGCGACGAGGTGTACCAGCCGTCGACATAGAGCTCACGCACGACCTGGTGGCTGTCTCCGCTCAGGTCGATGACGCTGATCTTCACGTAGGATCGACCGCAATAGTAGTCGCCGTCGAACTCGGCGAGTCCGGGCTCGGGACCGTAGCCGTAGCCCTCGCAAAGGTCGCCGTCGTCGAGCTCCTCGACGCCGTAGACGCTCGAGAACACGACGGCGCGGTCGCCTTCGACAAACATCTCGATCGGATTGCCTTCGATCTCGACTTCACTGCCCACCGCGGTGTCTTCGGCGGGCCAGGAGTCGAACTCGTAAAAGCGATTTCCGCGAATGACGTAGAGCTTGCGGCCCTCGTCGCCGACCTTGACGATGTCCGCCTCGTCGACGTCCGCCACCTGGCGGTTGGTGTCGGAGAAGCCCGAGGGTGCATCTTGGTCTCCGGACGCGCCGTCGTTCGTCGGTGCGCCCGCAAGGTCGCCGCCCGTGCCGCCGGCGCCGCCCTCGCCCGCGACTGGCACGCCCCAGCGGTAGTACGAATCCTGCTCGACGAAGAGCTCGAGCTCGAGCTCGACCTTGGCGATCTCGTCTTCCTGGATCGCATCGAGGACATCGCCGCAGGTGCTCGCCTGCCGCAATGCCGCCTCGTACTCGCTCACGCTGTTGGAGGTCTGGCAGCCGAGCACCGCCATCGATCCAACCACGACCAACACACCGAAAAAGCTACGCATTGTCATCCTCCTGGACGTGTTTAGTGACTAGCAAGTCGCATGCCCGAGGAAAAACCCAATGATTTCGTGGAGAGCCCTGAGCCAGGGTGTGCCAGCTCGATCATAGTTGCACGCGTAAATCGCCCGACGAGCGAAGCCGAGTGTCTGGCTCGTTCGCGAAGGAGCTCCGGTACGGCTCGAGGTCGAGCTGCATGGGGCGGTCGGACCTCCGCGGCCCGGCCGG
>CBDUCC010000088.1:0-11782 GCA_965365555.1 uncultured Myxococcales bacterium
CCGCTAGGAGGGGGGCGGGTTGCTCGTGCCGAAGCTGAAGGCCCTCAGGAACTCGAACTCCGACGCGTTGCCAGCCCCATCGTAGACGATGGCGCCCCAGCCGAAGCTCCCAAGCGGAACGAACGCGACACGTTCGTCGTTTTCGCGCTCGTCGTAGAGGTATAGGCGAGCACGGCCTCGGGATCGAGCCTGCTCGGCGCTAAGGTAGCGCTCTTACCGCCTCACTGCGCCTCCCAGTCGAACACGGTCGCTGTCCAGATTCGCTCGAAGGGCATCGAGGCCGTTCTCTGCAAGCGCCGAACGGCCTCCGCGTCCGGTGCCTCGTATTCACAGATCATTCGCTTTCGATCCTTCGAAAAGTAGCTGCGGATGAACGTCACCGCATGCTGCTCGGCGCACCATGTGAACGCGTCCTCCTGGGCCTGCAGGTCGTCGAAGGACGCCGCGTCTTCGAAGCTGCGCTCCACCATCACCCTTGCCATCACCCCGCCTCCTCTGTCGCTACCAACTCTCTCTCGACGACCTCACCGACGTGCTTTGCGTACCCTCGAATCTCACGAAGCTCACTCGCGAGTTGAGTCGCGGCAGCCTGGTCACCTTGTTCCCGTGCAATGCGAAGCAACACAGCACGTGCGAGCGCGGACTCGCTTGGCTGCTGCAGTACCCTTCCAATCGCCTCTGCTTCGGAGGCTCTCGCGGCCGCACTCTCGAGATCGCCTCGTTCCGATTCGATGGCTGCGGTCTGCGTCAAAACGAAAGCCAACCGCTGCTTTGCGTCGGCGTCTCGCAGCTCTTGAATGGCCTCTTCGAGGGCAGCGCGACGTTCGGCCTCGCCCTTCTGATAACGACAGAGCGCCAAAAGAGCGCGCCCGAGCGGTCCTTCGCTACCTTCTCGGAGCTTGTCGCCGATCTCCGCGAGCTCCTGCGCGTGCCTACATGCCTCCTCTGGCTCGCGACGGTGGATTGAAACCATGACCAGGTGCTCGAGCGACATGAACTCCTCGCGCCGCTCGCCGCGGCGCTTCGCGATTGCCCATGCCTCCTCGAACGCTGCTTGCGCCTCTTCGAGGGCCCCCGCGTGGAGGCGTAAGAGCCCGACTCCATCGAATACCGCCCACGCGGTTTCTCCCGAGCGCTCGGTGAGGGCGCGAGCCTCGAGTAGGAGGGCTTCGGCCTGGGCCAGATCGCGCTCCAGGATCACCAAGCAACGCGCTGTCTCCGCCATACCCACTGCCCGCGTGTGATCATCGGCGCCTCGGCTCGCGAGCTCTGCGCGCAGGGATAGTCGGTGAGCATCTCGGAGCGACCCCTCGTGCCAACGAAGGGTACTCACGAGCGTGAACCCGAGCCGCGCGTGCTCCTGGTAGCCAGCGTCGAGTGCCTCCTCGGCCAGCGCCTCGATGCGCTGCGACTCGGCGTCTGGGTCCTCAGGCCAGCGCGCCGCAAAGCGAATTTGTTCGAGCTCGATACTGAGCTTGGCCTGCTCGTTCGTTGGGAGCTTCTCGACGAGGCGGAGCCCGCGACGCGCGTGGGTGAACGCCTCTGCATTGGCGAACACTCGAAGGCAGCGCCTGCCAGCGGCAATGCACGCCTCGACCGCCATGGCCGCATCTCCGCTCACCGCGGCGTGATGAGCCAGCTCGAGCGCGAGCTGCCCGTCGGGGTCCTCCCGGCCGTGGAGAAGCTGAGCAACGCGACGGTGCATCAGTTTCCTCCTCGGCTCCGAAATCTTTGAATAAACTACCCGGTGCACGAGCGCATGGTGAAATGAGTACAGCCCCTCCGCGTCTCCCGTGCTCACGAGCAGCGTGCGGCGCTCGAGCTCGGCGAGGCCGTTCATGAGCGAATCGAAGTCGAATGAAACGAGCTCGCTGAGTCGTTCGATGTCGAAGGTAGGTCCGAGGATGGCTCCCCAGCGGAGGATGTTTCGCGACTCGGCCGAGAGACGATCGATCCGGTCGCTGATGATCTCGCGAAGCGTGCCCGGAATACTTCCTCCTGCTCCTGAAGCGAGCGCAAGCTCGCGCGCCATGAGCGCGTTGCCGCCGCTGAGACTGAACACTTCGGCCGGATTGGCGTTGCCAGCGAGCGTCTGGACGAGCTCCTGAACGTCTCTTTCCGTGAGCGGCAACAGCAGGCGCTCTTCGATGAGGCCGTCCCGGCGGAAACTGCGCAGCATTCTCATTGCGGACTCGTTGTCGATGAGCTCTCCGTCTCGTGCACCGAAAACGAATGCGACGGGCTTCTCGAGGCTCATTCGCGCCACGTAGTGCAGGAGCTCAGAGGTAGCGTCGTCGCACCAGTGGATGTCGTCGAACATCAGCAGCGACGGCGTCTCCGAAGTTGCTCGTGCGCCGACCAAATCGACCACCGTCCCGAACAATCGGTCTCGGCTTGATTCCGTGTCCGGAGATGCGCCGAGCTCCGGAAGCAGCGGCGACAGTCCGTCGCGTACCGCGTCTGAAACCAACTCGCGAGGAAGACGCCGAAGCGCGTCGATCCAGGGCCCGTAGGGACGTCCGGCCTCTGCTTCGTATGCCGATGCCTCGAACACCGTCGAGCCGCGCTGCCGTGCCGCATCGGAGAGCTCGGCGAGAAGTCGTGTCTTACCCACACCCGACTCTCCCTTTAGGAGGAAGACGGTCAGCCGGCCTTTCGCAGCTTCGTCGAGCGTCGCCAGTAGCTCGCGTCGCTCGGTCTGACGACCGACCAACACATCGCGAGTCTTTGCCGGGCCCGGCCTCTCGTCGGCCGGAGGCGTCTCCGAGGGAGGGGCCGGGACCCTGGTTTCCTCGCCGGCTTCACTGGGCTGATGGAGCTCGCGCCACACCGTTTCCAGCGGGCCGCTCGGTCTCTTCGCACCAAGCTCTCTGAGCAGTCGGGACGCACTCTCGTACTGGGACTTGGCTTCGTTTCGCCGGCCTGCCGCCATCAGGAGCCGAAGCAAGGTGGCGCGTGTGTTTTCGTCCATCGGGTCGATTCGAGCAAGCTCGCGCGCGAACGGCAGCGCGTCGGTGGGAGAGTCGGACAGTCGCTCGACCAGAGTTTGAAGGATTCGCGTGTGCATCGAGCGAGCATGTTCTCGCTCCGCGGCGCACCAAGCAGTGAACTCGTCGAAGTCGATGAGGTCGAGCCCCTCGAGAAGCTCACCCTCGAAGACCGATTCGAGCTCGGTCAAGCGTTCGGTCGAGACCTCTTCCAGGCCGCCGGAAAGCTCCCGTCGAACTCGCTGCCAATCGAGGCATCCGTCATCCAGCGAGAGCTTCACATGTTCACGATCGGCAACCAGGCAGCGCCTCGAGTCGTCATCGACCACGGGCCGGATCTTCGAGAGACTCCAGCGCAGGGCCCCGCGAGGGTCGTCCGCGACGTCCCACAATAGGGAGCACAACCGTTCTCGGCGATGCGCGCGTGCCGTGATCGCCAGGTAGGCGAGAAGTCCGCGAGTCTTCTTCGACTGAGGCAGAGCGACGAGCTCCCCGTTGCGGAAGACGGAAAGCGGACCGAGCACCTGGACGTTTAGCGACTCGACGCGCACCGAGGTCAGCCTGCCTGGGGCGGCGCAGAGCGTCAATCGCGGGTTCCAGGGGACCTCGACTTCGTGGTAGGCTCTTCCCATGTCGTACGTGGTGCTCGAACGCGAGTTCCCGGAGCCGCTCTCCCCCGAAGAGGTGCCGAAGATGGCCGCGTCCGTCCAGTGTCTCGAGCTCTATCGGGTCAAGCCGGTGCGTAGCTACCTCATGCCTGACCGAATGCGGATGGTCTGCGTCTTCGAGGCGCCCGACGCCGAGGCACTTCGCTCTTTGGCGCGCGCAAACGACTTCCCGACCGGTTCGGTCGTTTGGTCGTCAACGCTTCATACGCCGTAATTTCAGCTATTTAGCGACGAATCGCGGATCGGCTGCGGTTTCCACGCTCCCTCACACGGAGGCTCACACGGTGCCTCCGTAGGTTGGTTCGTGTGGTCGGGAATCACCCCGGCCCCCCGAACTCAACACGAAGAGGAAGACGATGGAAACCAACGCAGTCAACACCCAGAGCACCCAGAAGCCGCGCCGCGAGAAGGTCGCCATGAACGGCGTCGACGTTCCGACCTTGTTCGCCACCATCAACGCGGTCGGCGAGCAGCCCGATCTTGCGAAGTTCCAGTTCCGAGCGACGAACCGATGGGTTCGCGGAACGCACAGCCGCACGCGCATCGAAGGCTTCAGCGGAGCTGGCGGCGAGCACGAGCAGACCGCCGACTTCGTATATGACGGAGATCACCCACCGGTTCTGTGTGGAAAGGGCCATGCGCCGACACCGGTCGAGTTTCTTCTCCATGCCATCGCCGCTTGCATCACCGCCGGCATCGGCAACATCGCCTCCGCTCGGGGCGTCGAGCTCGAGTCCGTGGAGTGCACGGTCGAGGGCGACGCGGACGTGCAGGGTCTGCTCGGCCTGTCGAAGGACGTGCGCAACGGCTACCAGGCGCTCCGCTTGACCTACAAGATCAAGGGCGACGCGGACGAAGCCACTCTTCGCAAGATCGTCGCGCAGTCTCAGGCGCGCTCCGCCGTCTACGACGTTCTCACCAACGGCGTGCCGGTCTCGATCGCACTGGACGCCGATTAATGCACCGGCCGCCGGGGCATGCCGACCGGCCTCACCGATGAGGCCGGTCGGCGCGCGACCGACGGAGAAAGGGACATCGTCATGAAGCGGACAGACACCATCATCATTGGAGGAGGACAAGCGGGGCTGGCGATGAGTCGCTGTCTTGGAAGTGATGGGATCGATCACGTCGTCCTCGAGCGAGGCCGCGTGGCCGAGCGATGGAGGAGTGAGCGGTGGGACTCGCTACGGCTGCTCAGTCCGCGCTGGCACTCGACGCTCCCGGGGCTTTCCCATCCGAGTGACGACCCCGATGGCTTCATGACGATGCCCGAAGTCATTTTGTACTTCGAGCGGTATGCGCGCACCTTCAGCGCACCCCTTCAAGGCGAGACGACCGTCCTCGGCGTCGAGCGTGAAGAGGAGGGCGGTTACTCGGTTCGCACCGATCAAGGCGACTGGAAGGCCCCAACGGTCGTTATCGCGACGGGGCACTGCGACGTTCCATTCGTTCCGAAAGCCTCTCGCGGCCTGTCGAGTGCCATCCATCAGCTCGTTCCCTCGAGCTATAAGAATCCTGATCAGCTCCCCGAAGGGGGAGTGCTCGTCGTGGGAGCATCCGCTTCCGGAATTCAGCTCGCCCAGGAGATTCATCGCTCGGGTCGATCCGTCACGCTCGCGGTCGGTCGACACACGCGCATGCCGCGTCGCTATCGTGGCCGAGACATCACTTGGTGGCTCGAGGCCAGCGGGATGCTCGAGCAACGTAGCGAAGACGCTTTCGACCTGGAGTCTGCGCGTCGCCAGCCCTCGCTTCAGCTCGTCGGAACGCCGGACCATCGAAGCGTCGACCTCGGCGTGCTTCAGGACGAAGGCGTGCGACTCGTCGGTCACGTCGACCGCGTGGACGGTACACGGGCGCGTTTCCGCGACGACCTCGGTCATACGATCGCGGCCGCGGAGAGCAAGCTCGACCGGGTGCTCGGCAGGATCGACCGCTTCATCGACGAAACACGCATGCACGCCGAGCCATCGGACCGTCGGAACCCCATTCGTCTTGCGCCTTCACCGACCGAGATCGACCTCCGCAACGCCGGAGTCGAGACCGTGCTTTGGGCTACGGGCTTTCGGAGACACTACCATTGGCTCAACGTTCCGGTTCTCGATCGCCGAGGGGAGATCCTGCATGAGGGCGGAGTGACACCCGCGCGTGGACTCTACGTGCTTGGCCTCAACTTCCAACGTACGCGCAACTCGAGCTTCATCGACGGAGTCGGCCGCGACGCTCGATTCCTCGCCGATCACATCACTCGCCGTTTTCACCGTTCCTCCATCGCTGCCTAGGAGAAAGAGTCATGAACCAATCTTCCATCGAGAAGGCTTACGACTTCGTCATTGTCGGGGCGCGCGTCGCCGGAACCGCTACCGCAATGCTGCTGGCCACGCTCGGGTTTCGAGTTCTCGTGTTCGACAAGAGCCGATTCGGGTCGGACACCCTGTCGACGCACGCGTTGATGCGACCTGCGGTTCTTCTCTTGAAACGCTGGGGGATCACCGATCGACTCGACGCCGAAGGAACGCCCCGGATCAGCAAGACGACCTTCACCTATTCCGACGAGCGTGGGACCGAGAGCATTCCGATCGACATGAAATCGCGACATGGGGTCGATGCACTGTATGCTCCGAGACGTACGGTTCTCGACCGCGTCATGGCGGAGGCTGCTGCGGATGCCGGCGCGATGGTTAGGCACGGCGTTACCCTGACGAATCTGTTGCACGACCGATCGGGTCGCGTCTCGGGAGTGCGAGTCGTCGACGAGCGAGGTCAGGTCAAGGAAGTCCAGGCGAATCTCGTGATCGGTGCCGACGGCCGTCGTTCGACCGTGGCTCGCTTGGTCAGCGCGTTTCCCTACGTCTGGGGTCGCCACGCGACCAGTTCTGCCTTCGGCTACTTCGAGGAGCTCCCGGTGGATGGCAATCGCTGGTATTACCGGCCTGGGTTCGGCTGTGGGGCCATTCCCACCAACCACGGCCAGACCTGTCTCTTCGTGGCGACTCCGGGCGCGCTGCCGTCCATGTCCCCCGCCGAGCGACTCCGAAAGTTTCAGCGCGCGATCGAGCTGAGCGCTCCCGATATCGCCGCGCGCCTACCCGAGGCGAAGCTCACCGGTCGCCTGCGCTCTTTCCCAGGTATGCGGGGCTTTCTTCGCCAGCCCTGGGGCGAGGGTTGGGCGTTGGTTGGCGACGCCGGTTACATGAGCGACCCCATCAGCGCCCATGGGATCACCAACGCGCTTCGCGACGCGGACATCCTTTCCCGCACCGTCGCCGAAGGCGAGAGCCTCGCTGCATACCAGACTGCGCGCGACGACCTGTCCTTGCGTTTCTTCGAGGTTTCAGACCGCGTTGCGTCGTACGACTGGGACATCCCCACGGTGAAGCAGTACCACCGCATCATGAGTCACGAGATGGGACGCGAAGAGGAAGCCATCTTCGCAGCTTACGATCGGCCGTCACTTCGGAAGCTTGCCTGTGGGTAGGCCCTCGGCCCCGATCCGTTGGTGGATTCACGTTGGCTTCGAAATACTGGGCGGCTTGCAAAGGTGTTACAAGTAGGCAGGAGGGAGCAAGACCCGATGAGAGGCATTATCCCCTACCTGCAAGTCACGAACACCGGCGAAGCGATCGCGTGGTACGAGCGCGTCTTTGGTGCCAGGGAGGTCCGCTCGCGGCTGGTGGCGCCAGACGGTAAGTGCATGAATGCCGAGATCGAAATCGAGGGAACGCGGTTGATGTTGGCGGACGAGATGCCAAGCATTGGTTCAGCGAGCCCGGCGACGCTGACGGGCACCTCCGTCGTTCTCGACCTGCACGTGGCCAATGCCGACGCGGTTTTCGAGAGAGCACTCGAGGCCGGTGCAGCGGAAGTCTATCCCCTCGCTGACCAGTTCTACGGAGACCGTGCCGGCCGTGTGCGTGATCCGTTCGGCCACCATTGGATCATCGCCACCCGTGTTCGCGATGTGCCCGAGGACGAGATGGTCGCGGCGTTTCAGGCGATGTTCGACCCCTGACGCGAGTCAGGAGTTTTCCCTTCTCTACGACACGCTCGTGCTGCGGGAAGCCGCCTCGGGGAGCAGCAAGCCGGCTTTCATTCAGGAGAGCGCCTACAGCTCACCGAACTGGTACACGCCGTAACCGGTTCCATGGCCGTTCGGAGTTGCCCGACTATAATTGGCCCATGAACGACCTCTTCCAACACAAGGCGGGGGATTGGGACTCCAGACCGGCACCGGTTCAGATCTCCGCAGGCGTCGGGAGGACCCTCCTCGAGAGAGTCGCCCTGCGCGACGACATGACCGTCATGGACTTCGGCGCTGGGACCGGCCTCATCTGCGCGCACGTCGCGCCGCACGTGGGCCGCATCTACGCAGTGGACGTCTCCTCTGCGATGCTCGAGCAGCTCGCCTCCAAGCCCGAGCTCGAGGGCAAGGTTGATCCGATCCATGTCGACATTCTCGCTACACCCCTCCCGCATCGGGTCGACCTCATCGTGAGCGCCATGGCGATGCACCACGTGGAGGACACCCGCCGCCTGTTGCAGGCGTTTGCCGAGCACCTCGCTCCGGGTGGCAGGGTCGCCTTGGCCGATCTCGATTCGGAGGACGGAAGCTTCCATCCTCCCGACACCGAGGGGGTGTACCATCTCGGCTTCGATCGAGATGTCTTGCGCGGACAGCTCGAGGCCTGCGGGTTCTCCGACATCGAATTCACGACCGCCGTCGAGGTGGACCGGGACGGGAAGCGCTACCCGGTGTTCCTCTTGACCGCCACCCGAGCCTAAAGGCCGTTCGTCGAGCGTTTCCGGATCCGCTCCGTTTTCGGTGCGCGTCGAGGAGCCTGCTCTGCGGCGAGCATCTCGGACAGCACGTCGTGGACCTCGGCCCGTAGCTCCGCTCGAAGGCTCGCCGGTACGTCACGATAGGATTTGCGGATCTTCGAGAACAGCCTGTTGAGTCTTCTGCCCTTTGCGGAGCTCAAGGTCTGCAGCACGCCTTCGCTTTCCTCTGTCGCCGGTGGAAGCTCTTTTCGAGCATGCGCCCAGGCGATGACGCGCTGTGTGTGATCCAAAGCTCGGCCGAGAAGCACGAACGGGAAGTTCAGGGATGGATGCGGTCCTACTCGAATACGCTCGCCGCTCTTGGGACGCCTGAGCAGCGACTTCGCCTGCTCGGTCACATTGCTCGCGCTCGCAAAACGGCGCGTCAGCTCGTAGAGACCGACACCGAGCCCGCCGAGTCCACCGAGAACTGCGCCGGTCAGAAAGGTTGCCATGCCTACCGCAGCGTCGATCGATCCTCCTGCGACGGCGCCGGTCGCGGTGGTGATGGCCAGGAGCGTGGTGGGGGAGAGCCCCATAACGCTCCACGTCTCCTTCGAGAAGAGATCCTCGGTCGCTTCGAGGGTCATCGGGATCTCTGGAGCCCAGCTCCCGAGGTCGTGCAGATAGACGCGCGCAACTGCCCGGTGCGCCTTGGCTTCCTTCTGGCGAAGCTCATCGTGAAAACGCTTCTCCAGCTTCTCGCGCTCGAAGCGGAGCGCGGTACTGTCCGGCAGGACCACCACCAGGTTGAAAATCAGCGAGTCGACGAGCAGGTCGGTGATGATGCTGGATACCTCGTGAAGTCGGCGCTGCTGTTCGGTCTCGAGCACCCGCAGGGCTTCGGCGAGGGCCTCTTCCCACGCAGGCTCCAAGACCTGGAATGCCTCCAAGAGCTTTCGCCGGTCGCGCCAGGTGACGTGGTGCGCGTCGAAGAAGCGTACCAGCTTGAAGTACTGGTTGAGGGCCTTCTCCCAGTCCTCGACATAGGCGCCGTCTTCGCTCCAGTTGATGAGCGCCATGGCGGGCTGCCCCGTGTAGCGCAGGATCTCCATCTCGGCCTCGTAGTTCTTTCGGTATGGCTCCTCGCCATTGACCACGTAGAGAATCGCTGCTCCTTCGAGAATGGGTTTGAGAAGCTTGCACTCTTGGACGAAGTCGTCCGTTGTCGCGAACTCCTCGACGAACGATCGAACGAGGGCCACGCGATCGGCCGCCGTAGCTTCGCGCTCCCGAAGCCAGTGAAGCATCCGCGGCGCATCCTCGAATCCGGGCGTGTCGATCACGGTAAAGAGCACCCGACCCTCGTCGCCGACGTCGTACCGAACACACTCGGTGGTGGTGCCGGGGCGCGGCGAGATCTTGACGTCTTCACTCTCGATGAGACTCGCGATGACGCTCGACTTGCCTTTGTTGACTCGACCAACCACGGCAAACGACGGCGGTAGGGGTGCGGCCCGCTCGCTCAATTCGCCCCCTGCTCGCATGGGATCCGGGTACGCTCAAGCGCAAGATAGGGATCGGCCATCTCGGACAGATAGCCTCTCCAGACGGCAGCGTCATCTGCGGAGCCGCCCTCTATCAGCAGGAGGTTGACGGGTCTGCGTTCGCCGCCCCGTGCTCGGACGTCCGCAATGAATCGCTGAAACGATCGATCTGGGGCTCCCCAGGGTTCGGCGACGATGAAAACCGGCAGGTCGTTCGATTCGAGTCTCATGAGAAAGGCTCGGTCCGCGTCGTAGTCGTGCCCTCCGGCGCTGCCAACGTCTCCCTCGATGCCGAGTCGATAATGCTTCTGCAGGAAGGCGCCCAGCGTCGCGTCGTCAAAGACCGCGTCCCTCCATCGCGCGCAAAGGCCGGTGCTCTGCTCGAAGCGCACAGGCGGCCGCACTACCGCATCATAACCTTCGCCGAGTCGAGATGTGTCCCCGGGGTCTTCTCCGTGGCTCGTGTGCACCGAAGGCGCGGTCAACCTCATCAGGAGCCGCTCCACCTCGGGTGTCTCTGGCGGCATTCGGTCGAGGGTTCGTCGGAGCATCCCGTTCGAATGGACGAGCAGGATGAGTCGGGGCAGGAGGCCGTAGGTGACGATGGAAACGACCAGGAATCGCCACCAGTGCCCGTACATCGATAGCGCGCGGCCCGCGCCTGCGGCCGCGGTCACATAGTCGCCCTCGAGTCTCGAATACTGCGTGGCTCGAACCAGCTCCGCACTCACCGTCGCTCCTTCGAGCCACGAAGCCCAAGGGAGGGAAAGGGCGGCGCACGCACGGTGAAGCTGCTCGGCGCCAATGCTGAGAGTCGTACCCCAACCAAAGGCCAGGTCGGAGAACGTCACGGCGACGAGGAAGCTCGAGAGAACCCCGAGATTGAATGCGACTGCGCTTTGCTGAAGCAACACGAAGAGGAGATTCCGTTCGACCCTCGAGTACAGAGAACGACGCCCTCGCACCCATCCGAGCTGCTGGTGCGTCCCGCCCTCGAGGCGTCGAACCACGCGGCGCCAGGATGAAACGACTGCGGTGCGTGCGAGGACGACCAGAGGTAGGCTCTCGAAGAGTCCCGGCGCCCAGACCGCGAGGCCAAAGAAGGTCACGGTGAACAGCAGCGCCGCCAATTGCGCAAAGACGAATACGCCGAGGACGACGAGTACATTGATCGGATGGCCGCCCGTGAACTGCAGGACCGCTGCGGCGGCCCCCATGCCTACGAGGAAGAGCACCACCGCAAGCACCCACTTGGCGTGGACCCACACTGCCTCGACGAATTGCCCGGGAAGCGGTGCATCGGTGCCGCCGCGGGCTGCGGACACCCAGCCGGCAAGAAGTGAAGTTCGACTCTGATGCTTCGCACGGAGCGCACGCCCGATCGGTGCGTCGCGCGCTGCGAGCTCGCGCTCAGGGCGCGCCCGATCGGCGTAAAGCTGAGCCTCTAGGTCGACCAACGCCGCGAGCCCCCATTTGTCCTCGGACGGTGGAACACGGGAGGATGAGGCCATGACGGGCTAGCCTACGATGCCTCGAATACCGGGGTCAAAGACATCAGGGCTGCTGCCGAGATGCCCCGGCGACGCGGCAACCGAACTCGGCGTTCACAGACCGAACCAATCTTCCCAACTAACCTTCCCAACTAACCTTCCCAGGTTGATGCCCCCAACTAACCTTCCCCAACCCAACTAACTAACCTTCCCAGGTTGATGCCCCCGATCTGACCTTCCCAGGTTGAAACCGAGGCAACCGTCGGCTCGATCGACCCGATCTGACCTTCCCAGGTTGAAACCGAGGCAACCGTCGGCTCGATCGACCGATG
>CBDUCC010000089.1:0-11680 GCA_965365555.1 uncultured Myxococcales bacterium
GATGACGATGGTTGACAAGATGGTTCAAGGCTTGGGCTTGGTTCTGTTGATGGGAGCCGTGGCCGCAACGATGCACTGGGGCGTGCGCCTGCGTAGGGTATGGACCCGAATGACGATTGCCGCGGTGATCGCATTGGGACTCGCGTCCGCTGCGTCGGCGGCCGTCATCGAGTCCGGTCAAAACTACGTGCTGCGGGAGGGAGAGGTCATCGCCAGCGACCTGATCGTCTTCACCTCCTCCGCTCGACCAGGGTCGCGCGCGCCGGCTGACTGGGGCGGTGTCGTTCTTCTCGGACTCGCGAAGATCAACCGAGTCAACCCAGACGGCTGTGATGGCACCAACGGAGAGTGCACGGACACCGTCGAAGGCCTCGATCCTAGCGAGGGGCGCGGCACCTTCGGCGGCAACGACGACAGCCACGACTGCGGCACGCTCCGCTACGTCCGCATCGAGTTTGCCGGCTTCACGTTCGGTCTCGACAACGAGCTCAACAGCTTGACCGTCGCCGGCTGCGGCAGCGACACCACGCTCGACTACATCCAGACCCACCGCGGCGAGGACGACGGCCTCGAGTTTTTCGGCGGCACCGCCGATGCGCAGCACGTCGTGGTCTCCGGTACCGGGGATGACGGCCTCGACACGGACCAGGGCTACTCAGGGACCATCAGCAACGCGATCGTCCACCACTTCGCCGGCCGTTCCGATGACCCGCGCGGCATCGAGTCCGACAACTGGCGCACGAACAACGATGTGGAGCCCCGAACGGGTGCGTCGTTCGAGTACGTGACCCTCATCGGCGACGCAGGTGCGACCTCCCCGCAGACGGAGCAGGGCGTCGTCCTTCGCCGCGGCTCCTTCGGCACCATCGACAACTCGGTCATTGTCGACTTCGGCCAGGCCGGGATCGACTACCGCGACGGCGGATGGGCGCAGGCCGGAGCCGACACGGGGCTCACCGTCACCAACACCTGTCTCGACAACAACGGACCCGACCTTCCGACCGACAGCGACTGCGGTGGTGAGAACGAGACCGATTGCAACGATTCCGACGGCGGCACGCCCGAAGAGTTCTTCCCGGAGGACACGGCTCTCGCGACGGGCAACAACGTGGCAACCGATCCGCAGCTCGGCGACGTGAGCGGCGCTCTTACCGGTGGAACCCCGGACTACTCGGTCAGCAATGGTAGCTGCGCCGGCGCCTTCGGTCCGGACGGCACCGACTGGACCGAGGGTTGGACCGACTACCCGGCCAACTAGCAAAACGGGCGCACCTTCTGCGCCACACACTGGAAACGCCGCTCGAACAGGGCGGCGTTTTCGCTTAACCGGTTCGTTACCCGCTGTTCACAATCACGACACCCGAGCGCCCGCGCCGATCGCGTAGGGTCTCCTTCCACGCCGCGTGAGGTACCGGGCACCCCCACTTCGAACCGACAACCTTCTCCACGAACCCGGTGCCGCATCGCGGTGGATCAGCACCACACAGCCCCGGCTATCTCCGAAGGTAGCCGGGGCACCTATGTTGACGGGAGGCTGCGGTCCTCGGCGTTCGTTTGTGCCCCATCGCTCGGCTTCGTATGCTGACCCCGTGCTTCGGCTCGTCGGGCTTGTCCTCTTGATCTGCGCGTTCGTCGGCGAGGCGCAGGCGCAGCGCGGTCTGCAGATGGGCGGCGACGAGTCCGAAGAGAAGCCGCTCATCACCCCGCCCAAGCTGATCCGCTTCGTCGAGGCGGATCGTCCGCAACCCGAAACCGAGGGGGAAGAGCCCGAGGAGATCGATGTCGAGCTCGACATCGTCGTCGGCAAAGACGGCCTCGTCACCGAGGTGAGCGTCGCGCGGTCGGGTGGCGAAGCGTTTGACCAGGCAGCGCTTGCCGCGGCGCAGCAGTTCATCTTCGACCCCGCACGAAAGGACTGGGAGCCGATCGCCGCGCGGATCCGCTACCGTTACGTGTTCGAGCTCAAAGCACCTGCCGAGGAGCTCACCACCGGCTGGCTGCAGGGGACGGTCTTGCTTGCCGAAGACGACGGCCCGGCGGGGGCCGCCTTGGTCGAGATTCTCAACGAGCGTGGGGAGCTCGTGCGGGATCTCGTTGCAGGACCCGAGGGCACCTTCATTGCAACCGACCTCGAGCCAGGTACGTACGAAGTTCGGGTCTCGGGCGGGGAGTACGGTGAGCTGCAAGCGCGCGAGGAGCTGTTGGCCGGACAGGTGACCCAGGTGATCTACCGTCTTGGCACGAAGAAGAAGAGTGAGTATCAGGGCTTCGCCGCCACCGCCGTCGTCGACGCGCCGCCACGTGAGGTCATCAAGCGCACGATCGACAAGGAGGAGCTCACTCGCATTCCGGGCACCCGAGGGGATGCGCTACGCGCCGTCGAGATCTTGCCGGGCGTCGCACGGCCGCCCTTTGGGATCGGCTTGCTCATCGTTCGCGGCGCGGCGCCCCAGGACAGCGAGTTCTTCATCGACGGCGTATCGGTCCCGCTGATCTACCACTTTGGTGGGCTCACCAGCGTCTACAACTCCTACATGCTCGAGAAGATCGACTTCTTCCCGGGCAACTTCTCGGTCCGCTACGGCCGTCGAACCGGCGGCATTCTCGAAGTCACCACGCGCGACCCCGCTACCGATCGGATTCACGGCGTGGCCGAGATCTCGGTGATCGACACCTTCATCACCCTCGAGGGCCCGATCACGGACAAGATTCAGATCTCGGGAGGGCTTCGCCGCAGTCTGCTCGACCTCATCTTCCCGGCCGTTGCTCCCGACGACATCGGGGTTCGACAGGCCCCGGTGTACCTCGACTACCAATTCAAGCTCGCCTTTCAGCCCACCAAGCGCGACCGGGTGCGCATCTCGGCGTACGGGTCGAACGACCGACTCGAGCTTCTACTGAACGAAGCGGCGGGCGATGATCCGGCCATCCGCGGACAAACCCAGCTCGCGACCAGCTTCTACAACAACCAGATCGACTGGCGCCGGAAGCTCGGAGACAGGGCCGAGCAGAGTCTGACGTTCAACGTCGGCCCCCAGAAGATCAATTTTGGGCTCGGCAACTCGTTCCGACTCGAAG
This sequence comes from uncultured Myxococcales bacterium, assembly GCA_965365555.1. Taxonomy (GTDB): domain Bacteria; phylum Myxococcota_A; class Polyangia; order Polyangiales; family Houyiibacteriaceae; genus SG8-38. The sequence continues at coordinate 3,079 of CBDUCC010000089.1, forward strand.
GCGAATTCATCGATACCTACACCCGAGGCGAGTGGCGTTATCAGATCACCGACCGGGTCCAGCTCATCACCGGCCTAGACGTCGTCGTCACGCCCGTCGACCTGACGTACATTGGGCCGCAGCCTGGGGCGGGAGAAGGCGCGGGCAGTGGCCAGGGTTCGCTCGCCGGAGAGGAGACGGTCTTTGCAGACCTCGAAGGCACGGTCGTGCGGCCGGGCCTTTACCTCGAAACCAACGCTCGCCTCGGCAAGATCGTCCAGCTCATCGTTGGCCTCCGCCTCGACTACTTCAGTGAGATCACCTCGTTTTCCGTCGACCCCCGGGTCACCACGATCTTCAGCGTGCGAGACGACATGCGCGTCAAAGTCGGCGCAGGCCTCTTCAGCCAACCGCCGGAGTTCCAAGAGTCGGACACGTCGATCGGCAATCCGGACCTCAGTCCCCTCAAGGCGGTTCACCTCGGACTCGGCTGGGAGTACGACGCGTTCACCCAGGCCCGCTTCGGGGTGGAAGGGTTCTACAAGTATCTGTGGGACCGCCCAGTGCCCACACCGGCCGGTGTCGACCCCTTCTATCTGAGCGAAGGCATCGGCCGGATCTACGGCGCAGAATTCAGCATCAACTTCCGTCCCGAGCAGGGGCGACAGTACTTCGGCTACCTCTCGTACACGCTCTCCCGAAGCGAGCGCAAAGACGGTCCCAACGAGCCCTGGCGCCTCTTCGACTTCGACCAGACCCACATCCTCACCCTGGCGTTCGTCTACAACTTCCCGCGCAACTGGGAGCTTGGCGGCACGTTCCGTCTGGTGAGCGGAAGTCCGACGACGCCCGTCGTAGGCTCGATCTATGACGCGCTCAACGACGTTTACATTCCCATCGATGGGCGGGTGAACTCCCTTCGAAACCCGCTCTTCAACGAGCTCAACATTCGTGTCCAGAAGAAGTGGATCTTCGAAGGCTGGCGCCTCGCCGTGTTCCTCGACATCCGCAACGCGTACAACTACCAGAACCAGGAAGGCATCATCTACAACTACGACTACAGCCAGCAGACCCCCCTGCTTGGCCTTCCCATCATTCCGGCTCTAGGCATTCGAGGAGAGCTTTGATGAAGCACCGTTCGGCCCTCCCGCTCCTCTTCCTGTTCATTGGCGCATGCAGCGACAGCTTTGCGCCCGCATCGCTCGTCACGGAGTTTCGCGTGGTCGCTGCGAAGACCGAAGTCGCCTCCGACCCTGCGAGGGCCAACCCGAATCCCGGAGAGGAGATCGACGTTTCGCTTCTGAGCATCGACCGGGGTGCCCCTCCGACTCCACCCTCGCTCACACCCGGACCGCTCCAGTGGGCCTTGGTTCCCTGTGTTCCGGTGCCGGTTACGATCGGGCCGCCGATCTGCTTCACCACCATCGAGCCCTGCGAGGGCTGCGTAGCCGTCCCTCCCGAGGATGCACTGGCGGAACCGGAGAGGATGCGTTTCCAGGTGCCCTCCGAATCCGAGCTCGAGCAGGCGAATGCGTCGAGCGTTCTCTTTCAGGGGGTCGTCTGCAGCAACGGGCAGCCCTCGCAGGACGCGATTGTCCGATTCCTCGCCGGAGAGAGTGACGATCTCGTTCCCTGCGAGCCGCCTGCGACGATTCCCGACCAGCCGATCGAGGGCCGATTCGTTTCGGTCGAGATCCCCATCGAACGCGACTCCTCAGATCCGAACCTTCAGCCGGAGCTTCAGAGCATTCTTTTCAACGGAGCGCAGTGGCCGCCACCGTACGAACAAGAGGTGCCCCGAACGGCTCCCCGAACCGGCTGCGCCGCCGATCTGGAAGGACTGACCGAGGAAGAGCGCGCGGCCCATCCACGGGCAGGTGACATGCCGTCCTCCATCGACCTGAGCGTCAGCCAACAGAGCCTTCAGACCTACACGATCGACGACATGGAACTCACTGAAGAGATTCAGGTGAGCTGGCTTGCCGACAGCGGTGATTTCGAGCGCACCTTTTCCTTCATCACGGATCCCGCTCGAAGCGTGCTGACCCAATGGCAGCCTTTCCAGAGCGCGGACGAGTCCGGCGAGTTGGTGCGTTTCAACTTCGTGATTCGCGACGGCCGCGGCGGCGCGGATTGGGTTGAGCGAGGACTGTGCGTGCTGCCGGCCGAACCGGAATGACTTCCGCCCTAAGTGTCGGTTTTCTGAAAACTTCTGGCGATCGTTGACAGGGTTCTGTGCCGCACCTACCGTGATCGATCGCGATGGTTGAGCGAATCGGAACGTGTCGCGTTCTGGGTGAGATCGGTAGCGGGGGCATGGCCGTCGTCTACGAGGCGATCCAAGAACCGCTCAGCCGCCGCGTCGCGATCAAGGCTCTCAAGCCGTCGATCGCCATCGACAGCCAGTTCGCCGAGCGCTTCGAACGCGAGGCGCACTTCATGGCCTCGCTCCAGCACGAGAACATTCTGCACGTCATCGATTTCATCAAAGACGGTCGCTCGATGTTCATCATCATGGAGTACGTCGACGGCATCGATCTCTACGACCTGCTCGAGCGATCGCCTCGCACGCCGGCCGACGTTGCGGCGCTGATCACCCTTCAGCTCGCTCGCGGTCTGGACTACGCACACTTCCGCGGAATCATCCACCGGGACATCAAGCCTGCCAACATCATGCTTTCGATGCACGGCGACGTGAAGCTGATGGACTTCGGCATCGCGCGGCACGAGCGCTTTGCCGACCTCACCGAGACCGGTACCGGCCTTGGCACGCCGAGCTACATGAGTCCCGAGCAGATTCTCGGCGACAAGCTCGATTTCCGAAGCGACCTCTTCTCCGTCGGCATCGTTCTCTACCAGATGCTCACCGGCCGCAAACCCTTCGTCGAAGACGACACGCGAACCGTCATGCAAAAGATCCGACTCGACCGATACGAGTCCCCCAAGAAGCTCGGCGTCGAGGTGCCGCGAAAGCTAGAACGGATCATGGCGCGTTGCCTTCAGAAGATGCCTGCCAATCGCTATCCGACGACTCAGGCGCTGATCGACGATCTGACCGAGTTTCTCGCACCACGCGTTCCAATGAGCCACAACGCCCGGCTCGTGATGTACCTCCACGAGACCGGGGTGATGACGAGCGAGCAGACCGACGAGGTGTTGTCGGCCGTCGCCCCCCGAGTCCTCCGACGTGGACAGCGGGACACCGGCTTTCTGTGGAGCATCGCGAAGTGGCAGGCCGCCGCGCTCGGGCTGATTCTGGTCTCGGGGCTGACGGTACAAGCGGCGACCGGACGCTGGTCCGGTGCGCCAGTCGGTGACGCGCCCGGTGCCGTCGACCTCAATGAGGCCGGGCGCTTGACGGTTAGCGCGAAGCCCTGGGCCCACGTCTCGATCGACGGCATTCACGTGGTCACCACACCGACGGCCCGCGTGATTCCACTGACGCCCGGCCGGCACTACGTGAAATACAGCAATCCGTACTTCGTTCCCGTCGAGCATATGATCACGATCGAGTCGGGCCAGGACCTTCACGATCAAGCGGAGCTTTCGGAGCCAGCAGGCCCAGGGGCGAGCCCGGAGCCCGTGCCTTGATTCGAACGGCATCGATTCTGGTCGTCGCGACCTGGCTCTGTTGGACGACCGCTTCGGTCGAGGCGCAGGCGGTCTACACCCACGCCGTGCAAGAGGGCGACACATTCGCTTCGATCGCGCAGCGATACTACGGCGATCCGACCCGGGAGTCCGTTCTTCGCGAGGCCAATCGCATGAAGGAGGTGCAAGAAGACGAGCTCGTCCCCGGGACCTGGCTTTTCGTTCCGACCGTTGCCTTCTATCGCGTGGCCAAGGGCGAGACCTGGCGCTCGCTCGCGGCCCGATTCTACGGAAGGGAGTCGCGCTCTGCGGTCCTGATCGACGCGAACAAGGGCAACCGTCGGGTTCAGCCCGACGAAGGTGCCGAGCTGCTCGTCCCATATCCGCTGCGGCACGTCGTCGCGCCTGGAGAGACGCTTGCCAAGATTGCCGCGACCTACATGACGAGCACTTCGACCTCCCTCAAGCGATTGAAGCAGTTCAACGCAGGCGCCCGAATCGAACGTGGTCGCGTCGTGCTCGTGCCGCTGTCCGATCTTCGGCTCGCCGGCGATGGCCGGATGGAAGCCGCGGAGGCCTTCAGCCGAGCCGCGGGTGGCGATGCTGCCAAGGCGGCGCAGGACGAGGTCGAGACGGCGATCCCGGAGTTGATTCGCCAGGTCGAAGAGGCCCGTTTCGCCGAAGCCGTTGCGCTCGGAAACCGTCTCCTCGGCGCGGCGAGTCTGACATCGACCCAGGCCGTCACGATCCACAAGGAGCTCGGCGTTGCCTACGTGGCCTTGGAGCGCCGGGATCTCGGAGAGGCGGCCTTCCGCGCGGCGCTCGCCCTGCAGCCGAATCTCGAACTCGACACCGTGCGAACTTCGCCCCGTGTGCTCGAGGCCTTCAACCGCGCAAAGCAGCCCATCGCACCCTGAGCGGCCCGGCTACTTCTTCTTGATCTTCTTGCGGCGGTACTTCGCGGGACGGTCATCGCGCGTGGTGGTGGCCGCGGAGGCCTCGGATCCGACATCCTCGAGCGCCCAGGTCGGAAGCCCGATGTCCCCCCTTTCCTCCGCGCGCTTCTTGAGTTGGATGTATCCGATGATGCAAAGCGGGATCAGGGCCAGAGAGATCAGTTGCGAGGTCGAAAAACCGAACGCGAAGCCGCGCTCCGGATCGTCGCGGAGGTACTCGATGAAGAAGCGCCATAGCCCGTAGAGCCCGCCAACGACGACGAGCACCTGCCCTCGAAAGCTGCGGTGGTTGAGGAGCCAAAACGAGAAAGCGAACAAGAGCAGACCGGCCAGTGACTCGTAGATCTGCGTCGGGTGCACGGCGAGCGAGGCCATCGCATCCTCTGGGATCAGCCCCTCGCTCAGGTGATGTTGGTAGGCCGGGGAGCCGTTGATCGTCTGGTCACAGGCGAAGGACGGGTACGCCTCCGAATCCCATTTCGGGAACGTTCCCGCCGACTTCAAGAGCTCGGGCGCGGTTTCCCCAAGTGGCCGCCCGTAGTCGCAGCCGTAGAGGTAGCAGCCGACCCGCGTCAGCATCAGGCCTGACGCCAGCGTGGGGACCGCGATGTCGGCGAACGGGATGAGTGGGATCTTTTTGATCTTCCAAAACGCCCAAGCGCTGAAGAAGCCGCCAATGAATCCACCGTAGGCCACCAGACCGCCCGAGCGAAGGTCGAACCAGCTCGACACACTCTCGTATTCATCGATGTTGGTGAACACGTAGAGCAGTCGAGCTCCGACGATCGCACCGACCGCGGTCCAGGTGAAGCAGCTCGCGAGGAGCTCGCGGTTGAAGCCCTCGATACGCTTGCCCATGTACATGATGAAGTACCAGGCGAGGAGCAGGCTGCTTCCCAGCATCACCCCGTACGAGTAAATGGGGATCGCGCCCCAGGGTGTGGGAATGCTGAAAAGGATGGGATGCATCGGGCGGAATCTCGCCGGGTTCGCCCCAGGGGTCAAGTGACCGCGAACCTCGGGCGCGCAGGGAGCGTCGCATCCGAGGCTCTCACGACGCTCGAGTTGGACGACCTTAGTTGACGGTGACGCGGCGCAGGAGCCAGGTGTCGTTCTTGCGTCGCAGATCGAAGACCGTGTTCGCCAGCCCCTCGTTCGTGCGGAGGCGAAGTGCGATCCGCGCCCGCTCCCCGTCGAGCGAGACGCTCTCCTGGATCAGCCGCAGATGCGAGCCCTCGATCGACGACAACGCTTTTCGTGCGTCCGGCTTGAGCTTGGCCGCATTCCGGTCCGAGTACTTCCGGCGCCGGCCCTCGTGAATCAGCTCGATCGGGACTTCCGAGGGGTCCGCGTAGCTCAGCGCGCCGTCGATCCGCGATTCCGAGACGGTGCCCGTCACCGACTCAATGAACTCGTCCATCCGCTCGCGGTCGGTGACTACGATGGCGTCGGTCACCATCGCAGCCCCGACCACGATCGAGAGGATGACAAGGAGATGGATGGCCGTTCGGCGCATGCCAAGACTCTAAGCACGCCGCGTGCCAGCCTCTTCGAGACAATTTTTCTCAATGATTTCCATCAGGGCACCCTTTGGTCGGCCGAACCCGACTGCCATCCTGACAACGAGTCCTCCGCCTGCCTGGACACTCTGACAGTGGCGGCCTCCGGACGGACGGCCCGCGCTCTACGCTCGAGCCAGGCTGCGAGGGCAACCAGGGTGGTTCCGAGCGCGGCCAGACCGAGCCAGGCGCTTGGTTCAAAACGCTCGATGGCGTAGGTCACCTCGCAGGCGAAGCCGGTCACGGCGAGTGACCCACCGGCCAAGACGGCGAAGCGATGAGCGCGAACCAGTCCGTAGCTCATGAAGGCCAGCCCGAGCATCAGGAGTTGCAGCGCTGCCCAAGGAGAGTGGGCGAAGGACAGCGTCAGCGCGGATGCCGCAGCGTTGATCACCATCGACGAAAGCACGAAGAAGCGCTTCGAACCCGCGCTCGTCCATGCCATCGCGAGCAGGGCGGCACCGGTCGCCCATCCATAGCCGAGACAAAACCTTCCGCCCGAGATCCCGGGTGCGAGCGCATCGATCAGCGTTCCCATGCCGAGCAAGGTCGGGATCAATGCGGCTCGCTCGACGGTCAGGTCACCGCTCGTTCGCCCCATCCCGAGCATCGCTGCGACCGACAGCGCCATGACTGCACTCCAAAGGAGCGATGTGACATCGTAGAAGAGCAGCTGACGGGCTAGAAGCACCGCTCCAGGCGCGGCGACCGAGGCCACCGCAAGCTTCGCCTCCGAGGTCTCGGGCTTCGTCGCGCTGGCGCACCAACCGCAAAGACCGGCAACGGCGAGGATCGCGAGGGTAGCGGTCTCCGCGCCGCGGCTCGGAACGAGAAGAAGCGAGTGGGATGAAGCCGAGGCGGCCAAGAGGACCCTGGCCCGAGGCCGTGCGAGCACGCGAAAGGACGCCCAGGCCAGTGGCATGAGCACGCTCGCGGCGGCCATCACGAGTAGAGCGGCAGCGGTCTTTGTTGGCGCGACCCATTGGGCGATCGCGGCGACTGAGGCATCGACGGTCCCGAACTGGGAGAGCACGAAGCCGCCGAGCAGCCCGGCGTGAATCGGAAGCAGCGCCAAGAAGGTCAGCACCAGCACCCGTGCGCTCCGGCCTTCCTTCCACCGAACGCCGCTCAGGTAGGCGACCGCCGGCAAGAGGCCCGTGGCGGCGAGCAGAGTCAGGTATCGGGTGACGTCGCCGGTGGTTTCCCAGCGCTGAACGAGGAAGGTGCCCGCGGCCGTCACGATCATCGCTGCGCCGCACCATCGCAAGAGCTGCAAGAGCCGCTGAAGCCGGGTGTCCCCGCTCATCGGTCCTCCCTCGCTCGGCTGCGAATGGCCTCGAGCTCCGTTCGCAGCTCCGCGACCTCTTCCACCTGTTCAAAATGCGACTCGAAGGCGTCGATGGGCTCGGCCAGCTCCGAGGCGAGCTCGATCTCGCCCACTCTTGTCTCCCAGCGGTCGAACAGGTCTTCGAGATCGGCCATCGGCTCTCCGGCGAAGGCCATGCCATGGGCGGCCTCCGCACGCGATTGACGGGTACACATGACGTGTTTGCGTTCGTTGAGCTCTGCGAGCCGTCCGTTCAAGATCCCAATGCCCTCCCGGAGCTCGTCCTGGGAGCGTTCATGCTCGGCCAAGCGCGTTCCAAGCACTTCGACACGGCGTTCGGAGGCCTGGTGTCGGCGTAGACATTCGATCGCCGCCTCCTCGTCCTGGGCGTCGACCGCCCGCGTCCGCCAGCGGTCGGCCGCCCTCTGCTCTCGAGCCAGGCTCTCTCGCAGGCGTTGCTGGTCGCGCTCGACCCGCCTGAGTTGCACCCGGGCCCGGGCCGTCGCCTGACGCACACGGCCGATCGCGGCGTTGACCGCGCCCTCGTGGTTCTCGATCTGGCTGAGCACCCCGTCGACCCAACTCGTCATGCTCAGTTTCCAACGTTGAATTCGGCTCATGCGGGACCTCCTGCGAGTGCAATGAGCAGGGACCGTGCCAGCCCTTTTTGACTGAAATCATTGAGGATTTGTCATTGATTCATGCCTTGAAGTACATTTCATGTACAAATGCTGTACATTAAATGAACATGCTGGATTCGCAACAACGCGCCCGGATTGCGGCGATCGGCAAGCTTGGCTTCACCAACCCATTCGGACCGGAGCGTCCAGCGCTCGAGGCGATCATCGTCGGTGAGGAGGTTGCCCGGGCAGAGCCATGGAGTCGGTCGCCCGATTGGCCGCTCGACGATCCGGCCCTTCCGGCGATTGCCGAGGAAGCCGAGAGGCTGATGGCGGAGCTCGGTGGCGCCCTGGCACGCGGCGAGCCCTGCGACGAGGTCGAGCGGGAGTTGATTCGGGGTCTCGCGCTCTACGTGCTCTACTACCGGTACGACGCCTTCTTCTTCTCCTGGACCACCGCCGCCGCCACTTCGTCCTCTACGGCGAATCCGGCGCGGGCAAGTCCTCGCTGATCAGCTGCGGGCTGCGGTCGCAGATCTCGGAGGAGGACGCGATCTTCCTATTCGCCCG
>CBDUCC010000090.1:0-11660 GCA_965365555.1 uncultured Myxococcales bacterium
GCGCGATGCACTGCCTCCCCGGTCCTGCGGTCCCAGAGCACGGTCGTCTCGCGCTGGTTGGTGATGCCGATGCCGAGGCAGTCGGCGCCGCGGACGCCGGTTCGCTCGAACACCTCGCCCACCGCGGCCGCGACGCTGGACCAAATCTGGTCGAGGTCGTGTTCGACCCAACCAGGCTTCGGGAAATGCTGCTGAAACTCCCGATTGGCCCGACCTAGCACCCGACCGTCGGGAGATAAGAGAAGCGCGGTGGAACCCGTGGTTCCTTGATCGATCGACAGAAGAAAGCCCGACATCCGAACGGATACGGTACGAAGCCTCGGACTCAAAGTAAAGCGACTACTCGGCGTCGCTCATCCAGCGCACGAAGCTCTGCCAGGACTCGCCGAGACGCTCCTCGAGCTTGGCACGCAGGACCTCCGTCTCCGTGTCCGAGGCGCCGAGCTCGTCGGCCCGCTCCAGGCAAATCATCGCCGCCAGCCCCTGGTCGCGAGCCTCGAGCGACGACGCCAGCAGCGGCATGGTGACCTGCTCGTCGACGCCGAGGCGGATGGCGCGGCGCAAAAGCCCGATGGCCTCGCCGTGCTTGCCACCCTGCATCGACGCGCGACCAAGAGCGAAGAAGAGGTCCCCCGCCTTGCTGGTCTCTCCAGCCCACTGGACTCCGAGGCGGAGCACTTCGTTTGCTGCCTCGAGGTCGCCGATGCTCGCGTACGCCGTTCCGAGGAGGTCGAGCCCGTCGGAGAGCCGACGATGGACCTCCGGCGCCAGCTCGTCGGACTCCCCGGTGCGAAGCAGCATCGAGATCGGAGTCAGCCAGGGGGAGAGCATCGCGATCGTGGCGACCCACTCTTGCTTCGCGTTCGCGTTCTCGGCCTGATCGACGAGAGCGAGATCGATCGTCGCGCCGTCCCCGCTGCCGCCAAGACCGAGCTCGGCCCGAACCCGTTCGTCGATGATCTCACGAAAGTCCTCGAGACCAAGCGTGTGTCGAGCGCCATTGAACTCGACCGCGATCTCGGAAAGCCCGAGGTCATGGCGAAGCTCGAGGGTGCGCACCTCGAACAGAGAGGCCTCGAGCATGTAGCGGCCTCCGATATGAGCCTGGAGGGCTTCGACGTCCGGCTCTTCGGGAAGGCCGATCGTGTCGATGGGCGTCAACAGGTACTGGGCGACGATCCCGCGGAACTCGGGAAGAGGAACCTGATGGACCTCGCTCCCCGAGCCGATCGAAAACTCAATGACCGTCCTGCTTTGTGACACCGCGCTCGGGGTCAGGCTCGCAATCCGTGCGCCGGCCACCAGGGCAAGCGCAAGCGTGCTGCGGCCGATGATCTGGCTCGCGCGCTCGAAGTCCGGAGACTGCTTGAGCACCTCGTCGAACCATCCCTCGGGTCGAGCCGCCGCAAGATCATAGGACCGGGGTGAGCCGGCACTCACTTCACGCCTCGCCGCTCAACTTGCGCCGGTACCACTCGATCGTTCGAAGCAAGCCCTCCTCGAGCTCGACCTCCGCCCGGAAGCCGAGCAGGTTCTCGGCCTTCTTCACGTCGGGAATGCGCAGCTCGACGTCGGTGAAATCCCACTCGACGAACTCGATCGGCGACTTGCTCTCGGTCAGACGAACGATCAACTGAGCGAGCTGATAGATCGTGATGGTGCTTCGCGCGTTTCCGATGTTGAAGCTCTCGCCGACGGCTTCGTCTCGGACCATCGCCAACTCGATCGCGTGAACGATGTCGTCGATGTAGCACCAGGAACGAATCTGATCGCCCTCGTTGTGGATTGCGATCGGCTCGCCCTGAAGCGCGCGGACGACGAACGCATGTACGGCGCCCTCACCAACCTGACCGGGACCATAGATGTTGAACGGACGAATCGAGCACGTTGGAAGCTCGAACTGTTTCCAGTAGTTGTGGGCGAGGTGCTCAGTCGCCAGCTTGCTCACCGCGTAGGTCCAGCGCGCTTCACCGACAGCGCCCAGGCTCGTGACGTCGGCCTCACGCACTCGGAATGCGTAGGAGCCGAAGACCTCGCTGGTGGAGAAGTCGATCACCCTCTTGATGCCGATGCAGTCGTTCGCTGCCCGAAGGACGTTCATCGTCCCCTCGAGTGAGATTTCCATCGTGATGACCGGGTTCTTGAGCACGGTATCGACGCCGGCGATGGAGGCCATGTGGATCACGTAGTCGCAACCGGTGACCGCTCGTCGGACCGCCGTCATGTCACGCACATCTCCGACGACGAGCTCGATGTTCGGATGGTGGTCTAGTCCGGCCGTCGACAGCGCGTTTCGTCGAAGGATGTCGAGTATTCGCACGTGGTTCTTGTCGGCCAGCTTCGCGGCTAGCGAGCTTCCGATAAACCCGGCCCCTCCGGTGATCAGGACCTTTGCCCCCTCAATCATGAACCCGAGCTATCATAGACCGACCTCACACGTCGAGAAAGCTCAGTCCCTTTACAGGGGGCTCGCCGCGTGGGATCTTGAGAGCCAGAGGGGAATCATGGGTATCTTCAGTCGCCTGAACCGGGTGATCAAATCCAACCTGAATGCGCTGATCGACCAAGCCGAGGACCCGGACAAGATGATCGGCCAAACCGTTGCGGACATGAAAGCCGGATTGTCCCGGGCCAGGAAAGAGCTGGTCGAGGCGATGGGCAGCGCCAAACGACTCGAGAAGAAGGAACGCGAGCTCCTGGACGAAGCGGTCGATTGGGAGAAGAAGGCGATCCTAGCACTCGAAAACGAAGACGAGGATCTCGCGCGAGAGGCACTGCGACGCAAGGGGCTGGCTTCGAAGGAGGCCGCACGGGTCCGGGCGAGGGCGGCTGAACAGGCGACGGCCGCAGACGCGATGCGCGGTCAGTTGGCACGAATCGAGGACAAGCTCGACGACCTCAAGGCCCGGCAGAAGACCTTGGCCGCTCAGGTCCGACAAGCACGCACCGCCCCCGCCTCCTCGGACGCGCCGTTGAGCGACCGTCTCGGCGGCGGCGCATTCTCCGACTTGGAGCGCATGGCCGACCAGATCGATCAACTCGACGCCGAGGTCGAAGCCCATGAGGTGCTAGATGACCCCAAGCGGGCGGATCTCGATGTGCGTTTCCGAGAGCTCGAGACCGACGCCGGTGACACTGCTGTCGACGATGAGCTGGCTGCCCTCAAAGCGAAGCTCGACGGGTAGACGACGGACACGATGGAACGCTTCGTCCTTTGGCACCGAGTCCTGCCGCCTGCCTTCGACGAGGAGGAGACGACGGCGGCAGCCGGCCAGTGGGCGCGCTACGTAACGAGCGAAGTTCAGGCCGCCGGCGGGGAGCTCTTCTCCTCGCTCGCCGGAACGGTCGTGGCGGCGTTCGAGCTCCATGCTTTGAAGCCCGCGATCAATCTCGCGCTCCGCCTGCTGGCCGAGGCGGAGTCCCAGCCGGTACCGGCAGGTGGTCTCCCGATCGCCTTCGGCATCGCCAGTGGCGATGTGCAGAGATCCCAGGATCTCTCTGGCAAGTCGGCAAACAGCGGCAGCGCGATCGATCGCGCACAGCTTCTCGCCAATCAAGCGCGAGCCGGCGAGGTCGTGCTGGATGTGGAGTCCCGCGAGGCGGCCTCCCGCACCTATCTGTTCGGTCGGACCGTGAGCACCAGCTCGTTTGCGCTTCGAGGGGAGGCGATCGACCGAACGCGTCCGCTGCTGGAACAGTGCAGACGCGCGGTTGGACTGCTCGAACCGGCGCCGACGCCGGCGAGCATCCGACACGCCCTCGAGCCGCTCAAGGTGGCCGCCGCCCAGCAGGAGAGCTGCGCGTTCTATCTCAAGGGCCCACTCGGAGTCGGAGCTCGGCAAGCGGTGGTCGCGCTGCGGGACGAGCTCGAGCCGCCGCTGTTCTTGGCGCTCGGATCGGTTCCCGGCGGACTCGCGCCTCTCAGCGGACTCCGCCTCGCGTTGTTGAAGGCATGGCGAGCCCTCGAGCCGACGCGAAAGAGACTCAAGGCCAGCGAGCCAGGAGTCGCGGATGCGCTGAAGGCAATCGCTTGCGCCACGCCACCGCGACGCGAGGCTACGGTGCACGCGCTCAAGGTCACCCTCGGCACACTCAACGAACGAGGCCTTCCTTGGATCTACATCGACCGCATCGCCGCCGTGGATCCCGCCACGCTCGACGTAATCGGCTCCGCGCTGTCCGCCCAAGACACGGCAGCCATGCTCTGCGTGCGAACGACCGAGTCCAGCCTACCCGCAGGCCTTCGACCGGTTCCTCGCTCGTCCCGCATCGAGCTCTCGAGCCTCGAACCCAACGAGGCTCTGGTCGTTGCTGCGGCAGTGCTCGGCCCGAACGCCGACGTCGAGATCGCCAAACAACTGGTGATCAGCGGAGGCGCCTCCGTGCTCGGCGTGGTGGAAGCCGCGCGCACGATGGTGGCCACCGGCGACCTGGTTCACGACGGGAACGGATTCCGTTGGCGCGACGCAGAGGCCGAGCGTCGTCAGTATCTCGGGCCACGCGCGCTGCTCGAAGAGCGTTTTGCCACGCTGGACAGCTCGTCGATGCGCTTCCTCGAAGTCGCCTGCGCCGCCCTCCCCGCATCCTCGGCCCAGGTCATCGACGCCGCGGTCGAGCTCGATGGCGTGCCCGAAGAGACGCGCAAGCGCGCGCTCGAAGCGCTGATGAACGACGGACTGCTGGACGTCCGAGCCAAGCCGGCTTCAGAGCTCCTCCGTCGCGCCGTCGTACAGAGAATGCCGCCGGGTCGCCGCACCGAGGTGTACCGCTTCGTGGCCCAGGCCCTCCATGGCTCCGAGCCGCTGGTCGGCCCGGCCATGGCGGCGACCGTTGGCGCTTACCTGTGCGAAGGGGGCGACCTGCAGCGCGGTGCGCATGCCCTCCTCGAAGCGGGCTCGCTGGCGGCCGATCAGGGCTACAATAGCGCCGCAGTCCGACTCGCGGCTGCAGCGGTCCAGTATCAGCCGGATCGCGAGACACGCTCGGTCGCCTCGGAGATCAGCAAGTCGGTGCGCCTCCCGTCCGCCCCGGCCACCGACGAGGTCGAGGAGCGACCGACGATGCCGGTTGCCGCGGTCCGCGAGAATCCGAGACTGGAGCTGATCCATGCGCTCCGGGCCCAGGATCACGCAAAGTTCGATGATCTGATCGAGGCGGCGATCGCAGCCGGAGGCGATTTGGTCGCCGCACACTGTCTTCGGGTTCTCTCCTACGTCGCTCGACGCGATCTTCGCGGAGCACGAACCGCTCTCGACGCGGCGAAGCGAGCCCCCGCCTCGGGCCCGGGCGGAGCGATCCGGCTCTCGATCGCTTCCGCCTGTCTGCAGCTTGCCTTGGGTCAGCCACGCAACGCGATGATCGATTCGGTCGAAGCGCTTTGCGCCGCTCGCACGGAGAGTGACGCGCCGGGCGAAGCCGCGGCTCTCAAGATGGTGTCGGCGGCCTGCTTGGCGGCGGGGCTCGAAACGGACGCCGACCGGCTCGCCAACGCTGCTGCGGCGATCGCTAGCTGAGGCTTGGCCGTCCGATCGGGTAGGACCCGAGAACGACGAGAAAAGTCGTGACCGCCTTCAGATCGTCGAGTGCCGCCTGCGTGGCTTCGCGATCGACGCTGCCTTCGAAGTCCATGTAAAAGATGTACTCGAAGGGCGTGTCGGGCTTGGGTCGTGACTCGATCTTGGTGAGGTTCAGGCCACGCTCTGCAAAAATCGCGATGCAGCGGGCGAGCGCACCCTGCTCGGGGATGGTCGAAAAGATGAGCGAGGTCTTGCACGGCACGGCTGTCCCGTGATGAGCCGGCTCGGTCGCGACGATGACCATGCGAGTGTAGTTCTCTGGATGGTCGGCGATCTCGCGCCGAAGGATCGGCAAGCCGTGAAGGTGGGCGGCTTGCTCGCTCGCGATCGCGGCCTGGCTGGGGTCAGCGTCCTCTTTGACCTTCTCGACGGACATCGCCGTGTCGACGAAGGCCTCGACGTGACATTCTTCGAGGGTCTCGAGAAACTCCCTGCATTGAGCGAGCGCCACTGGATGGGAATACACCCGCCGGATCTCGGAAACCGGGACGTCCGCGGCCCCGATCAAGCAGTGAGCGATGGGCTGAAACTCCTCGCCCACCAGGTGAAGCCCCATTTTGGCGAGGAGGTCGTAGCTCTCGTTGATAGAGCCCGCGATGGAGTTCTCGATCGGCAGGACCGCATAGTCGACCTCGCCAGCTTGAAGCGCTTCGAGCATTTCTCGAAAGCTGTGGTAGCCGACGCAGGTCACTTGCCCTCGATCGCGGAAGTGCCGCTTGGCAGCGAGCTCGCTGTATGCGCCCGCCGTCCCTTGGTAGCCGACGCGGAGCTTGGAAGGGGTCTCAGTCAATGCGCGGCGCCTTCAATCCCGAAAATTAACGAACTGCAGTGGCAGATCGAAGTCTCGTTCCTTGAGCAGCGAGATCGTCTCCTGCAAATCGTCCCGCTTCTTCCCGGAGATGCGTACGGCATCGCCCTGAATGGAGGCTTGGACCTTGATCTTGCTGTCCTTGACTGCCTTCACGATCTCCTTGGCTTTGTCCTTGGACACCCCCTCTTTGAGCTTGATGAGCTGCCGCCACGTGCTGCCGCCGGCCTGCTGAGGCTGCTGCGCGTCGAGGGACTTCAGCGAGACCTGTCGGCGAACCATTTTGGTCTCGAGGACGTCCCGAGCGGCGTCGAGTCGCCCTTCGCTGCCCGACCGGATCACGATGCCTTCCTCGGTTTGCTCGATCGTCGTGTCCGTTCCCTTGAAATCGTATCGCTGCGCGATCTCTTTGCTGGCTTGGTTGCGGGCGTTGTCGACCTCGTGCTGGTCGATTTTGGAAACGACATCGAACGACGGCATCTGTTCCTCCGGGCGGCAACATATCACGGAGCGGGCTTCGGGCGACCCGGTTTGGCGGCTTCGGCATCGGCATCGGCCCGGAGCAGCGGCGAGAAGAAGTTGTCCTTCTTCGTGTACTCGTCGACCCGAAACGCATACTTGTAGCTGGGCGCAGAGCGCATGTTGCAGTCGGTTCGCTCGCAGAACCGGCAGGTGGTTCCCACCGGCACGGCCATCTTTTTGGGGTCGGCGAACGGCAGGTCATCCGCGTAGGTGAAGTGCTTCGCGTCGTCGGCGTGCGTACCGAGACCGATGCTGTAGGTAGTTCCTTTCACCAGAGAGCCTCCGAGCGGCTCGCTGACGACCTTGGCAAAGCAGAAGTAGGTGGAGCCGTCCGGGAACGCGGAATACTGCTTGGTCACGACGTTGGGTGTGAGAAACGCGAGGTGCACCGCCATCTTCGGGCAAGAGCCGTCCTGATGCGGAAACCGAATGCCGTCGCCCGAGTACCGCTTGGATATGTTTCCCGCGACATCAACGCGTAGAAAGTGCATCGGCAGGCCCCTGCGGCGGGGGTCGGACAAATTGCACATACGGTGGGCCACCGTCTCGTAGGAGCTCTCGAAGATCTGAGCCAGAAGCTCGACATCGTGCCGTGTGCTCGTCACCTCCCGATAGAACTCCGGATACGGGAGCAAGAGCGCTCCGGCGAAGTAGTTCGCAAGGTGGATCTTGAGGAGCTTCCGGGTCTCCGCGTGTTGGCCGCGATATCCCTCCAGGATCGGCTCGTGCAGCTGTTCTTCGTCGAAAAGCGCTAGTGCGACGGTGTGCGCGAGCTGGAATTTGGCCCTCTGCTCGAACAGGTCGTTCGACATCGTCAGCACCCTATCCTCCGCGTTCCAAGAGCGAATCACGGAGCTTTGGGCGCGCTCGGCCGTACGCCGAACTCGAACGCCGACCTGGTCGAGCAGACCGCGTTCGAGGTCGTGACTACTCACACGGCGACCGAAGGCGCAGTCCCTTCGAAACTGCTGAGCTCGCTCTTCGAGAACGCCAAACCAGTTGTCGTGCTGCTCGAGGAAATCGGTGACTTCGTCGTAGGGGTTGTAGTCGAAGCGCGGCGAGTCGTCGTCCGCCTGCCGTTCGCGCTGCGCCATGCTCGCCATCACGTGGTCGAGCTGGCTTCGTGTGTTCTTGTACAGGTTGAACAGCGCAGTGATCGTGGCGACCATTCGGGGCTCGGCACTGATGCTCGCCAGGTCCTCCTCGCTGAGGTTCAACGAGCGAAGGAGCGGGTCGTCGAGGAGGCGCGCGAGCCCGTCGTCGACGCGTCGCTCTCCAAGGCTCCGCATGAAGTCCTCGACCGCGATGTCGTAGAGCTCCAGGGCCTGAAACAGCAGCGGCAACTGCACCACTCGCTTGCCCTTCTCGATCAGGCTCAGGTACGCCGGCGAGATCTTCAGGCGTCTGGCGACCTCACTCTGCTGAAGCCCGCGCCGAAGCCGAAGCTCCCGCAGGCGCTGCCCCATGGCCGCATTGGTCTCTGGCACCGCTAGTCTTTACCGCAACTTTACAAACTTATCTAGTGCCTTCCGCGCCTGAAAACCTGGGAAACGTGGGCGCTTGACGGGCCTGGGCCGTATGATAACTGCATTCTTCCGGGTCCGACTGTGTGAAGCTGTAAAGAGCACCGCAACGGTCATCGAGGTCCGGCACGCAGCAACGGTGAAAAGAAGGTAGGCTTCAGCCCCCTCGGGCGCAGCACAGAGGAAAGGACCGGCCAATGGCGGACGACGGCAAGCGCGATCGCGACAGACCGTGGATCATGCGGACCTATTCGGGCCACAGCACTGCGGCCGCATCCAACGAGCTTTACCGAACCAACCTAGCCAAGGGCCAGACCGGCCTGAGTGTTGCCTTCGACCTCCCGACCCAGACCGGCTACGACGCGGACGACGCGCTGGCCCGCGGCGAAGTCGGCAAAGTCGGTGTTCCCATCTCGCACATCGGTGACATGCGCAGACTTTTCGATGGGATTCCGCTCGACCAGATGAACACGTCGATGACGATCAACGCGACCGCGGTGTGGCTGCTCGCGCTGTACATCGCTACGGCTGAGGACCAGGGTGTCGATCCGAAGGTGCTGCGCGGCACCACGCAGAACGACATCATCAAGGAGTACCTCTCGCGAGGGACGCACATTTTTCCGCCTGCCGCGTCGATGCGCCTGATCACCGACTTGATCACGTACACCGTCGACGAGGTTCCAAAGTGGAACCCGATCAACATCTGCAGCTACCACCTCCAGGAGGCGGGAGCGACGCCGACCCAGGAGCTCGCCTACGCGCTCGTCACGGCAATCGGCGTGCTGGACGCAGTCAAGGAGACCGGGCGCATCCCCGAGGCCGAGTTCGGCAAAGTCGTTGCACGCATCAGCTTCTTCGTGAACGCCGGCATTCGCTTCGTCGAGGAGCTGTGCAAGATGCGAGCGTTCGTGGAGCTCTGGGATCGCGTGACGCGCGAGCGATACGGCGTGACCGAACCCAAACAACGACGCTTTCGCTACGGGGTCCAGGTCAACTCCCTCGGGCTCACCGAACAACAGCCCGAGAACAACATGATCCGCATCGTGCTCGAGATGTTGGCCGTGACACTCAGCAAGGACGCGCGTGCACGTGCGATCCAACTGCCAGCATGGAACGAGGCGCTCGGACTTCCGCGGCCTTGGGATCAGCAATGGTCTCTCCGCGCTCAACAGATCCTCGCCTACGAGACCGACCTCCTCGAGTACGCCGACCTCTTCAGGGGCAGCGAAGTCGTCGAAGCTCGAACCCAAGAGCTCGTCGATTCCGCATGGAGCGAGGTTCAAGAGGTGCTCGGCCGGGGCGGCGCCGTGCAAGCCGTGGAGAGTGGGTACATCAAGCAGAGACTGGTCGAGTCGAACGCTGCACGCCTTCGGGCAATCGAGAGCGGCGACCAGGTCGTCGTAGGCGTCAACAAGTACACCGAGGGCGCGGACTCCCCGCTGACCGAAAACCTCGACGAAGCGATTCTGACGGTCGATCCGCAGGTCGACGCGGACCAACGAGCGGCTCTGCAACGTTGGAAGGAAGAACGCGACGGCGATGCGGTCCAAGCCGCACTGGCGGAGCTCGAGCGCGCTGCCAAGAGCAACGAGAACATGATGCCGCCGTCCATCGCCGCTGCCCATGCGGGCGTGACCACGGGCGAGTGGGCCGGTCTTCTGCGACGAGTCTGGGGCGAATACCGGGCCCCTACCGGGGTGGCCGGAGCGACCGTAAAGGCGAACCTCAGCGGAGCGGCAGCGGAGACAATCGAACGGCTTCGCACACGGCTTCACGGCCTCGAATCACGGATGGGCAGGCGGCCGAAGCTACTCGTCGGCAAACCCGGGCTCGACGGTCATTCCAATGGCGCCGAGCAGATTGCGATCAAGGCAAGGGATGTCGGTTTCGACGTCGTGTACGAGGGGATTCGCGTTTCCCCGGAGCAAATCGTCGCCTCGGCACTCGAAGAAGGTGTGCACCTCATTGGTCTGAGCATTCTGAGTGGATCCCATCTGGCCTTGGTACCCGAAGTGGTGGAGCGACTGCGGGAGGCCGGTCTAGGGGACGTGCCTGTCGTCGCCGGCGGCATCATTCCCGAGGCCGATGCGGAGCACCTTCGAGCCCAGGGGATTGCAGCGGTCTACACACCGAAGGACTTCGAGCTCGATCAGATCATGAGCGACCTGATCGACCTGGTCGACCGCGAGCATGCCGCCGAGTGAGATCGCCGACGAGGCCCAGCGGGTGATGTCGGCCGACAAGGCGGCGGTCTCCCGCGCGCTCAATCTCGTCGAGGACCGGCGCGCGCAGTCGCATGGCCGGGTCGCCGACCTGTTGAACGCACTCAAAGGAGCCCCGAAGGCCACGCAGGGCCACCGAGTTGGACTGACAGGGCCGCCCGGGGTGGGAAAGAGCACGCTCACGTCGGCGCTCGCGCGCGCCCTGCGCGAACGCGGCCGAACCATCGGCGTCGTGGCCGTCGACCCCTCCAGTCTTCGCTCGGGAGGCTCCCTGCTCGGCGATCGCGCAAGGATGAGCTTCGACCCGAAGGACAACGGGCTTTTTGTCCGTTCCCTGGCGACCGCAGGCGAGGTCGGTGGGCTTGCTTACGCTGCAAACTCGTCGGTGCGGGTCCTTGCAGCTGCCTACGACGTCGTCGTCATCGAGACGACCGGAGTCGGGCAGTCCGAGATCGACATCGTGCACGTCGCAGATACCGTCGTCCTGGTCATTCAGCCCGGAAGCGGCGATGTGCTTCAATTTCTCAAAGCCGGGATCATGGAGATCCCAGATATACTCGTTGTAAACAAAGCCGATCACGAGGAGCTCGCGCGCCGCGCGGTCGCCGATCTTCGCGGCGCCTTGCAGACGGCACAAGCGGCCGGCGCGGAGAGCTCGGGCAGCTCGGATTGGGAGACCCCGATCATCGCCACGAGCGCCACCAAGGCCACCGGAATTGACGAGCTGATCGATGCCCTCGACGCGCATCGACAGCACTTAGAGACGAGACTGGCAGCGCGTCGAAGACAGGGCGAGGTTCATTGGACCCTCGACCTTTTCAGCCGAAAGCATGGCGAGCACGGCGTTTCGGCCCTAGGCGGATCGACGACGCTGAGAGCTCGTGCCGAACGAGAGCTCGACGGAGGCCAGTCGCCGTTGAGCCTTTGCGAACGTTTGAGCCGGGAGTATGTAGAAACGCTCGGCAGGAGTGCATGAGGAAGACATGAGTGAACGTCCAGAAATCCTACC
>CBDUCC010000091.1:0-11636 GCA_965365555.1 uncultured Myxococcales bacterium
TATGGAACGGGCTGCTTCGGCGTGTAACCAACTTGAGTGTTGGGAGGCGTGAAGTAGACCCAGAACAAAATGAACACCCCTGCTCCCAGAGCGCCGGCGACGACCGCCAGCGCAAGAGGCAAGTAGTTCAACTCGCGGGGGAAAATCTGCATGCTGCGTTTTCTGTTGGGACCTCTGAGCGACCGGCCGCCATTTAGGCGAAGGTCGAGGGTGGGACAAGTCGGTTCGCCGATTTTCAGCGAACAAGATCTACGCGGCACTGGCGCACCGAAATGCGCCCGACTCTTCCTTTCCCTGCGGGCCCGCTAGGGCCGCTCCAAGGGCCGGTCAACCCAGGAGCGACCGCCTATATCCCCGGCCCGTCGCAAATGGTCAAGCCTTTGGATCGACCCGAAGCCCGACCGCAAGACCGTCCGGTGTCGGGACGCACAGGGACAGATAGTGCTGCGCCATCTCTCGGTGGAACCGACGCATCGCATCGGCCGCCTCGGTCTCCTCCAATACACTGCCGAAGAGGTAAGCGTTATCGCCGATGAGAAGACCCCCTTGCCGCAGGTTTTCCGTCGCCCAGCGGCCGTAACGATCGTAGCGGGCCTTGTCTGCGTCGATGAAGACAGCACAAAATGGCCCGGAATCACTGAGCTTTGGAAGCGCCTCGATCGCATCGCCCTCCACCAGGGTAACTCGATCGGCCACACCGGCTCGCCGGAAAACCTCCCGGGCGACGGACGCGTGATCCGGATCGGCCTCGATCGTCCAAAGTCGGCCCCCCGGCGGAAGCGCGCGGGCCATCCATATCGCCGAGTACCCGGCCAGCGTGCCGATCTCGACGACCCAGCGGGCACCGTTCAGGCGCAGGAGAAGCTCGAGAAGGCGCCCCTCGGCGGGTCCGAGCTGGATCTCGGGCATGCCGTGCCGAGACGGAGCTTCGAATGCCTCCCTCAACGCCCCATCCGGCGGGTGGTGCGTCCGCGCCATGAATTCCAGGATTTGTGGGGTTGCATACCGCTCCCCGGCTCTCGATTCGGCGTCTGCCATGGATCATCCGCAAAATGATGAAAATGTTACCCTGTTGTCGATATTTTCCGTTGGCACCGTTACAATCGAGAGGTGCCTCGACCTTCGTCTCCACCGCCGGCGCCGCCGCCCAACACCCCGTTGGGTGATTACACCTTGGTGGACCGTATTGCAGTTGGCGGGATGGCGGAAGTGTTTCGTGCGCTGGAGCCGCGATCGGTGGGCGAGCCGCGGGTCGTCGTCCTGAAACGAATGCTCCCGCACATCGCGGAGGAATCGAACGCGCAGGAGATGTTCGCCGAGGAAGCGCGACTCGCGAGCCAGGTCACGCATCCGAACGTCGTGCACGTGCTGGGCCACGGCGAGATCGGCGGTCAGCCGTACCTCACCCTCGAGTACGTGCCCGGCTGCGATCTGTGGCGGCTCAATCGTCGTCTCACCCTCGAGGGCAGGAGGCTCGAGCACGACCTCGTCGTGTACATCGTTCGCCAGATCCTCAGTGGGCTCGACGCGGTCCACAGCGCAACCGACCGCCAGGGCGGAGCACTCGGCATCGTGCATCGGGACATCAGCCCATCGAACGTTCTGATCTCAATTCACGGAGATGTGAAGATCGCAGACTTCGGAATCGCTCGTGCGGACGTCAACGCCTTCGAGGCGGACACCGCGGCGCGGGCCAACGGCAAGCTTGGATACTTGGCGCCCGAGCAGGTATCGGGCGGCCAGGTCGATCGACGCGCCGATCTGTTCTCTGCCGGCGTCATCGCCGCCGAGCTGTTCATGCGCCGACCGCTTTTCGCCGGAGGGAGCGAGCTTGCCGTGCTTCTCGCGATTCGAGACGCCGAAGTGCACCCGTTCGTCGAGTTCGCCTCCAAGCTCCCGGAGGGCTTGGGACCCGTCGTCTTGAGCGCGCTGTCGGCCAACCCCGACGAGAGGCCACCGACGGCACAGGCGTTCTGGGCGGCGCTCGAGCCCTGGCAGAGTCGACCCGAGGAGGCTCTTCGCGCCGAGCTCGCGGCGATGGTCGCGGCGATCGCGATGGAATCGAGAACGCGGAGGACCTCGGCCGACGAAATCCCGCGCGCAACGATGCCGCCGACGCCTCTGGTGTTGGCCGACGAGCACCCGAGCACGACCAACGTAACGCCGCTCGAGTACAAGATTCGGAAGCCGAACGGCGCCACGGTCGGTCCTCTTGCCTACGCAAAGGTGGTGGAGGCCGTAGCGACGGGCCAAGTCGACGGAGGCGACGAGATCAGCATCGCCGGCGGAGACTTCCAACCGCTCTCCTCGGTCAAGGACCTCTATCGTCATGTGCCTGCATCTCGGATGACTCCGACGACCACGCGCGTCGAGTCGAACGCCTCCGCGGACCGCAGCCTGAATTTCGAAGAAGGCGGTTTCGTCGTGGCGCTCGCCCGAACTCTGGTCACCCGCCGCACGGGGCTCTGGCTCTGCGAACAGGGCGGCGTGCGCAAAGAGGTCTACACCAAGAACGGCATTCCTGCGTTCGTCACGAGCAACTTAGCGGGCGAGCTGCTGGGCGAGTACCTGGTCAAGAAGCGGGTGATCAACCGAAGCGAGCTCGACATGGCGCTCGCGGTCATGCCTCGTTTCGAGGGCAAGCTTGGCGACACCCTGGTCGCGCTCGGTCTGGTAGAGCCGCTCGAACTGTTCCAACACATCGCTGAACAGGTACGTGAGAAGCTGCTGGACTTGTTCAGCTGGGAGTCGGGCACGGCCACCTTCTACGAAGGAGTCGATCCACCGAGCAGCGGTTTCCCGCTTCGTCTGGATGCATGGGAAATCCTCGACCGCGGCATTCAGCGTCGCATTGCCGCCGGTTTCGAGAGCACGCTCATCCTCGAACGCGGCCAGCACCGACTCGTCCAGGCCGACCGCATCGATACGGCGATCGCGACCGCTGCCCTTCCGGACGACGTTCGGGCCGCGCTGCTCCTCTGCCAGGAGGCACAGACAGTCGAAGACATCTCCCGATTCGTCAAGGAGCAGCCCGGCTGTGACGATCCACAGCGTGGATACCGGGTGGTGGCGATGCTGCTCGCACTCGGCGCCGTGCACTGGGCCTGAGGCCCCGGCGATCCTCCTTGACCCCCCGATGGGCGGCTGCTAGCTCTGCGCGCGGCTTTTCAGGCCGAATTTCATAGGAGTAGCCATGTCCAACGTACGCGTACTCGTCTCTGACAAGCTCTCGGAGGCAGGGCTCAACGTCCTGCGCGAGGCGCCAGGTGTCGAGCTCGAATACAAGCCCGGCATGAGTGAGGACGAGCTCTGCAGCATCGTAGGGGACTTCGACGGCCTGATCATCCGATCGGGGACACAGGTCACCGCGAAGGTGGTCGATGCTGCGGACAAGCTCAGGGTGGTTGGCCGGGCCGGCATCGGCGTCGACAACGTCGACATCCCTGCCGCGAGCCGCCGCGGCATCGTCGTGATGAATACGCCGACTGGCAACTCGGTCACCACGGCAGAGCATGCGCTTGCCCTACTCTCCTCTCTTGCCCGCAAGATCCCGCAAGCGGTGGCATCGATGCGGGGCGGGAAGTGGCAGAAGAGCAAGTTCCAAGGCCGCGAAATGGCCTACAAGACTCTGGGCATCGTCGGCCTCGGAAACATCGGTCGGATCGTCGCGGACCGGGCGCAAGGCCTCAAGATGAAAGTCATGGGGGTCGATCCGGTCATGAGTAGCGACCGCGCGGCGGAGCTCGGAATCGAGCTGGTCGACCTCGACACCCTGCTGGCTCGCGCCGATTTCATCACCATTCACGCGCCGATGACCCCGGATACCAAGGGCATGTTCAACGACGCCGCCTTCGACAAGATGAAGGACGACGCGCTGATCGTGAACGCTGCTCGCGGTGGCATCGTCGACGAGGACGCACTCGTTCGTGCGATTCAGTCCGGCAAAATCGCCGGCGCCGCGTTGGACGTATTCTCGAAGGAGCCGGTGGATCCGGACCACCCCCTGCTCGGCTTGGACAACGTTCTTTGCACACCGCACCTGGGCGCATCGACCTCCGAGGCGCAGGAGCGAGTTGCGGTCGAAATCGCCGAACAGGCGGTCGGCTACCTGCAACTCGGTGTCGTGAAGAACGCGGTCAACGTGCCGACACTGCCGGCGGAAACGGCGGAGCGCTTGGCGCCGTATCTCGAGGTCGCCAAGGGGCTTGGCAGCCTCGTCGGGCAGCTCGACCCGGTCGATGTTCGGGAGCTTCGGGTGACCTGCACCGGAGAGGCGGGCGAGCTCGGTGTGACGCCGATCGCGAGGGCGGCCTTGGCAGGGTTTCTCGAGCATCATCTCGAAGAGCCGGTCAACCCGATCAGCGCTCCGTACGAAGCCCAGGAGCGCGGCATCCGTCTCGCGGAGGTCAAAGAGGCGAGCGACCTCTATTCCGCCGCAGTTCGAGTGACCGTGAGTGGCGAGAAGGGCTCACACACGGCGACCGGGGTCCCGGGTCGAAACGGAGAGCCGCGCCTGGTCGCGCTCGACGGCTACGCCATCGACGCGGTACTCGAGGGGTCGGTCATCATGATGCGCAACCTGGATCGTCCCGGCGTGATCGGCTCGGTCGGAACACTGCTCGGAAGCCGCGGCATCAACGTTTCCCGGATGCAGGTGGGCCTCGACGAGAAGACCGGGCAAGCGCTTGCGCTCTACAACGTCGACTCGACGGTCGCCGACGAGGCACTCGACGAGCTTCGCAAGATCGAAAACGTCAGCAGTGTGCACAACCTGAGGCTCTGAGATGCCCCCTTCGGCGCGCAAGCGACGGACCGGGAGCACCGTGCCGCTCGGCTCCTCGGGCTCCGAGCTGGCGATGGCCCCTCCCGGCGGGATGCGAGACCTGCTTCCCCCAGTCGCGATGACTCGAACACTGCTCTGGCAGCGTTTGATGGAGACCTTCGATCTCTTCGGCTACCAACGTGTGACGACGCCGCCGGTTGAGTACGCCGAGGTGATCGAACGCGGCCTCGGGACCGTGGACCGCAGAGACCTCGTTCGCTTCGTCGAGCCGGACTCTGGGGAGGTCGCTCTGCTGCGCCCGGACATCACCCCGCAGATCGCTCGAATCATCGCGACGCGACTCCAAGACCGCCCCGCCCCGTGGCGACTTTCGTACGAGGGAACGATCGTTCGCAGGCGCCGCGGTCGTGCGCGAAAGCAGCACCAAGTGCTTCAATGCGGGATCGAGTGTGTCGGATTGAAGGGGCCTGAAGCCGACGCCGAGGTCGTCGAGGTGGCGGCACGCGCCTGCGAACGCGTCGGGCTCCGCGATTTCCTGGTCGAGCTGGCGCAGGTCAAGATCGGCACCGAGGTGCTCGAGCACGTACCGGATGCGGCGCGTCCGGTGGTCGTCGAGACGCTCGCCGCGAAGGACGCGCGAACCCTCGAGAAGCTCCTCAAGGAAGCCGGTGTCATCGCCAGCGAGCGCAAGCGGCTGCTGATGCTCTGCGACCTCTACGGGGATCGCACCGTGATCACCGAGGCTCGGCGCCGACTTCGAAACAACGCCGCCCGAAGAGCCCTCGACGAGCTGGAGAAGGTGGTCGAGCGACTCGAGTCGGCCGGACTTGGGGATCGAGTCGCAATCGACTTGGGCGACCTCCGGCGCCACAGCTACTACACCGGGGTGAGCATGACCCTGCTCGCCGAAGGCCCGGGGGAGCCCCTAGGGATGGGTGGACGCTACGATGACTTGCTCGGACGGTACGACGCGCCGGCGCCAGCGACGGGGTTCGCGTTCGAGGTCGACAACGTCTCCTGGGCGCTGTCCGCCGCCGGAATCTCACTCGAGGGAGAGCTTCCGCTTCGCGTCTTGATCGCTGGTGGCACACGCTCCAAACGGCGTGCGATCGCCGAGCAGTGGCGCGCACGGGGCGCGCGGGTCGCGGCCGTTCCGTCCAAGACGGTGCACGATGCAAAGCAGTACGCCAAAGCCTGGGACTACGATGTCCTGCTCTGGCAGCCGGGCGCGAACGGGAAGCTCACGCGGATGAGCGACGGTCGGAGCCGATCCGTTGCCGGGGAGCCGACCGAGGCGGTCTGGTCCTGGGCGACAGTTGGGAATGAGTCATGAGCGCAGTTGTGGTGGTAGGCGCCCAGTGGGGCGATGAAGGGAAAGGCAAGGTCGTCGACCTCTACGCGCCGTACGCGGAACTCGTCGTCCGATACGCGGGAGGTGCGAATGCGGGGCATACCCTCGTCGTCCGTGGGGAGAAGCTGATCCTCCATCTCATCCCGTCCGGAATCCTGCACGAGGACACGAAGTGCGTCGTCGGCCAAGGCACCGTGATCGACCCGGCCGTCTTCCACGATGAAGTCCAAGCCCTCGAAGCGCGCGGGGTGTCGACGGTGGGCCGCCTGCTCGTCAGCCAGCGGGCTCACGTCGTGTTGCCGCACCACAAGTTGATCGACGCCCTGCGAGAGACCAAGTCCGGAGGCGACATCGGGACCACGAAGCGCGGCATTGGCCCCTGCTACGAGGACAAGGTCGCTCGCCGCGGCGTTCGCATGGGGGATCTACTCGACCGTGATCGGCTTCGCACGAAGCTCGAGGCGAACCTCGAGTGCTGGCGCCCCGTGGCCACGGACCTCGGTGGCACCCTCCCGACCGCGGACGAAATCGCAGCGGAGTACGCGAAGCTCGGACAGGCGCTCGCGGCCTATATCGGGGATGCCGCCGAAATCGTGCGGAGCTCCGTTGGCTCCGGAGAGAAGATCCTGCTCGAAGGCGCGCAGGGAACCATGCTCGACATCGACAACGGAACCTACCCCTACGTGACGAGCTCGAATGCGGTGGCCGGTGGCGCCTGTGCCGGCGCAGGCATCGGGCCGACGCAGATTGCAACGGCGATCGGGATTGCGAAGGCCTACACGACGCGAGTTGGCGGCGGACCGTTCCCCACCGAGCTCGAGGACGATACCGGTCAGAAGCTCCGTGACGCTGGCGCCGAGTATGGCTCGACGACCGGGCGACCGCGCCGATGCGGCTGGCTCGATCTCGTGGCCCTTCGCCACGCAGTCGCCGTGAACGGTCTGACCGAGATCGCCCTCACGAAGCTCGACGTCCTCACGGTCTTGCCCGAGCTCAAGGTCTGCGTGGCGTATGAGCTCGACGGTGAACGTCTCGCCTACCCTCCATACGAGCGAATCGACGAGGTCACACCGGTCTACGAGACCCTCCCGGGCTGGGATGAAGAGCTGACCGCCTGCCGCAGCCGGGCCGACCTTCCCAGAGCCGCCCAGCAGTACCTCGAGCGGATCGAGCTCGAGGTGGGCTGCCCGGTCGGCGTCGTGAGCGTCGGCCCCGACCGCGAAGACACCGCGGACCTCAGCGACCCGTTCGCGCGCTAGCCAGGCAGTCGGGCGACGAAGTCGATCTCGACCTTGGCCCCCTTGGGAAGCGCGGCGACTTGAACCGTCGCTCGTGCCGGGGGCACCAGCCCCTCGAAGAACTCGGCGTAAACCTCATTTACGATCGAGAATTCTTCGATATCCGTTAGGTAGACCGTCGCTTTTGCGACATCGGCCCGATTCGCACCGGCCGCCTGGAGTACGGCGTCCAGGTTGCGCAGGACCTGACGTGCCTCCGTCGCGACGTCGCCTCCGCCAAGCATCTGCCCCGTCGAGGGATCGAGCGCGAGTTGCCCGGAGCAGTAGACCCAGTGTCCCGCTACGACCGCCTGACAGTAGGGGCCAATGGCGGCCGGGGCCGCATCGGTTTCGATTCGTTCGTTCGCCATGATTCCATGCTACTTCATAGCGCCATGAAGGTCGCGACGTGGAACGTGAACTCGATCCGAGCGCGCCACCAGCACGTGATGGATTGGCTCGACGCCCGACGGCCGGACGTGCTCTGCCTCCAGGAGTTGAAGGCCACCAGGGACGATTTCCCGTTCGACGAGGTCCGCGACTGTGGCTACGAGGCCGCCGTGTTCGGCCAGAAGACGTACAATGGCGTCGCCATCCTGAGCCGCTATCCCCTGGCGAACGTGCGGGAAGGGCTAGGCGACGAGGACCCGCAAGCCCGGCTCATCAGCGCCGAGATCGAGGGGCTCACGATCCTCAGCGCCTACTTTCCCAATGGAGGTCAGGTCGGGTCGGACAAGTACCAGTACAAGCTCGAGTGGATCGCCCGACTCCGAGAGCAGATGAAGGATCGGTACGATCTTCAGTCGGACCGGGTCGCCCTCTGCGGCGACTACAACGTGGCGCCGTGGGACGATGACATCGGGCGTCCAGCAGAGTGGCGTGACTCCGTTCTGGCCAACGACAGGGTCCGCGAGGCGCTGAACGACCTGGCATCCGTCGGACTCCAGGACGTCGTTCGACCGTTTCATCCACAGGGGGGCGTGTTCTCTTGGTGGGACTATCGAGGGCGCGGCTTCGAGCGCGGAAACGGGCTCCGCATCGACCACATCTACTGCACGCCGGCCCTCGCCGAACGCACGATCGGTGCAGTCGTCGACCGTCAGGAGAGGGCCCGTCCCTCTCCGTCGGACCATGCACCGGTCATCGCGGAGTTCGCATGAGTGCCTTGTTGACACTGGCCGCCTGCGCCGCCGGGCCATGGCTGGTGTGCCAGGCAGTCCGCGGGTGGATCGGAGTGGGGGCCGAGGCGAGTGAGGCGGAGCAGACGCGCGCGCTGGTTCGCTGTAGGCAGGTGATGCTCCTCGGAAGCGTCTTCGGGATTCCGGCGGCGGCGGTCGCAGGGGCGCTCTTCGTCGATCCCGTCCTGTCTGATCGATCGCCGGCGGCAGGGTCTTGGCTGTTCGCAGGGATCTGCGCGGTGACGGCCTGGTCGAGCCTCTCGCTCGTGGAACGCTCTTCGGAGGAAGCGGCCGCGATGCCCGCGCTCGTGGTCATCGGTCGCGTCGTTCAGATGATCGCCGTCCCGGCATTCGCGGTCGCGCTGTCCGTCGCGGGCACCGTCGCGGTCGATGCGTTCGTTCCTGCAATCCCCACGGCCCGTGCCGTCCTTTCGGCGCTGCTTTCGATCGCAGGCGTGCTCGTGGTAAGCCCGTGGCTCGCCATGCAGCTGGGATTGTGGCGCGTCTTGCCCCTCCGGCTCGAATCGCGAGGGGTCTCCTGGCGACTCGCCCATCTGCCCGTACCCAGCCCGTTTCTGACTCATGCGGCGGCACTCCCCTGGCTTCACACGGTGGTCCTCACCGACGGTCTGTTGACGCGCGCCCCCGACTCAAACTGGCGGTCCCTGGTGCGCTACGAGATTGGCAGCTCAGGGCAGTCGCGGAGCGAGTGGGCCGTGCGCGGGTTCGTGGCGGTAAGCCTCTCGTCCGTGTTTTTCATCGCGGCTGCGGCGATCGGCGAAGGGGACACGCGGAAGCTGGTGGCCTCCACGAGCCGCTCGGTCGGCTTCACGGTTGCGGCGAGCTGGTTCGCCAACCGACAGCCGGCATCGACGCTCGTTCTCGACGCGGACGGACCGTCGGTGCAAGAGCTCGCCCAAACCCTTCGAAGCCTTCCGCCATCGCCGGGGCAGGCCCTCCCTCGGACATCCCATCGGCCGTTGGGGGGAGCGCTCTACGATCGCCTGTTCGCGCTCGGGCACGACCCTGGACCGAGGCCGCGGGCATGAAGCCGAAGCTTGGCTTCGCCGCGCTGCCGATCCTCCTCGGATTGGCAGCGGCCTGCGCGAGTTCGCCGGGTGAGGAGCAAACCGTCGTGGAGCCGCCCCCGCTTCCCGAGGGAAAGCTGCCGGAGGGGGTCCGGCCGACGAGTTATCGCCTGAGCCTCGAGGTGGTCCCGGAGCAGGATCGGTTCTCGGGCTCGGCAATGATCACGGTCGAGCTGGATCGAGCGTCCGACGGGATCTGGATGCACGGAGAACGGCTCGAGGTCACCTCGATTTACGCGACCCATGCGACGACGCGGATCGAGGCAGCTTGGGCTCAACGAACGGAAGACGGTGTCGCGCGGGTCGACTTCATCGAACCGCTTCCCCCGGGCCGCAGCACCCTGCACATCGAGTATTCGGCGCCGTTCGATACGCCGCTTCGTGGCCTCTACCGTGTTCAAAGCGGTGGACAGACCTACGCGTTCACGCAGTTCGAATCGATCAGTGCACGTCTCGCCTTCCCCTGTTTCGACGAGCCGCGCTTCAAGACGCCGTTCGAGCTCACCCTCACGGTGCCCGAGGGCGAGTTCGCCGCGGCTAACACTCCGGTCGACCGCGCGAGTTCACTCCCGAGTGGGCTTCCACGACTCACCTTCCAGCATCCGCCGCCGCTGACAACATACCTGGTCGCGTTCGCCGTGGGCCCGTTCGACGTGGTCGCCGGTACCGCCATCCCGCCGGGCGAGATCCGTCCCTTTGCGATCCCAGTTCGCGGTCTCGCCGCCAAGGGGCGCGGCACGCGCTTGCAGTACGCTCTCGACCAGACAGCGCGGTTCGTCGAGGCACTCGAAGAGTACTTCGGCATCCCCTACCCGTATCGGAAGCTCGACCTGGTCGCCGTTCCGGACTTCGCAGCAGGCGCAATGGAGAACGTCGGCCTGATCACGTTTCGGGAGTGGCTGTTGCTGCTGGACGCCGACCGAGCCACCGAAGGGCAACGCCGTGCCTTCGCCTACGTGATGGCGCACGAGCTCGCCCATCAGTGGTTCGGCAACTTGGTGACGATGCCCTGGTGGGACGACATCTGGCTGAACGAGGCGTTCGCCACCTGGATGGGCAACAAGATCGTCCACCGACTTCACCCGGAGTACCGATCGGACCTCGCGAGCCTCGCCTCCGCCCAGCGGGCCATGGGCCTCGACAGTCTCACCAGCGCGCGCAGTATCCGCCAGCCGATCCAAAGCAACCACGACATCAAGAACGCGTTCGACGCAATCACCTACGAGAAGGGTGGAGGCGTCCTTTCGATGTTCGAGCACTGGATGGGCGAAGAGGCGTTCCGAGAGGGCATTCGCACGTATTTGAAGCAGCATGAAGGCGGAACCGCGACATCGAGTGACCTGCTGGCAGCGCTCGATCGGGTCTCGGGCGTCGACGTGGCGGCACCGTTTCAGACGTTCCTCACTCAGCCGGGGGTTCCGCTGATCAAGACGGCCCGGGGGCCGAGCGATTGCAAGTCGAACGGCCGCACGATCCGCCTCGAACAACAGCGATATCTGCCGATCGGTTCGAAGGGGAAGGTAGAACAGACCTGGCAGATTCCGCTCTGTGTCCGCGGCGATGGTGGCGCCACGTGCACCCTGTTCGAGGAGACGCAGGGGACGCTCGAGCTCTCGGGCTGCGCCGGCTGGTGGATGCCAAACGAGGAGGGGTCCGGCTACTTTCGGTTCGCCATGCCGTCTGACGATTGGCGCACCCTTCGAACGAGAGGCTTCTCCAAGCTCTCGGACCGCGGGAAGATGGCTACGGCCGACAGCCTTTACGCGGGCTTCGCGGCGGGTCTGCTCGAGGCGAGCGACTTGCTACCCTGGCTTCGAGGGTTCGTCGCGAGTCCGCTTCGGCAAGTCGCGGCGGGCCCGCTCGGAGTGCTCCGATTCATGATGCACGAGAGCGCATCCGAGGCCGCCCGACCGAGGGTACGGAGCTATGCGGCGAGGCTCTACCGGCCCCGGTACCAGA
>CBDUCC010000092.1:0-11494 GCA_965365555.1 uncultured Myxococcales bacterium
CTCGCCGCGTCTTCGCACGTCATTTTGAACAAGACCGACACGCGCGCGGCGACCCCGACCGGGATTTGCTGGGACCGCCGTTGGTCGAAGATTCTCCCCGGCGCGCTCCTCATGGTACACAGCGGTGTCGATGAAGCTCAGACTCGGTTGCAGATGCGGGGCGTTCCTCCCGGCGGCGATGCTTCTGCTGCTCAGTGCCTGCGCACATGTCCCAGAACGCTCCCCGCTTCCCGAAGAAGGGACCGAGGCGGCATCGGTGCTCGGCATCCCGCGCATCCGAATGTGGGGGGATGCCCCGCCGCCCTGGGAGCACGAATGGATGGAGCGTTCTTCAGCCGACCTCAAAGCGCGCTATCCGGGCGTCTACGGAAAGCCGCACGTTTATCTCGCCATTTCGGGCGGGGGCGAAAACGGAGCGTTCGCGGCCGGCCTGCTCGCCGGCTGGACGGAGTCCGGAAAGCGTCCCGAGTTCAGCGTCGTCACCGGAGTGAGTGCGGGCGCCTTGGTCGCTCCGTTCGCCTTCTTGGGGCCCGAGTATGACGATGTCCTCGCGCTGGTGTCCGCCGAGCTCGAGGCCGGGGATGTCTTCAAGAAGCGTCGTTTGCTGAGGGCGATTCGTACCGACGCCATGGCGACCACCGAGCCGCTTCAGTCGCTGATCGCGAAGTACGTCGATCAAGAGGTGATGGAGCGAATCGCCGCCGAATACCGAAAGGGCAGGGGCCTCAACATCGGCACGACGAATCTCGATGCGATGCGTCCCGTCATCTGGCGAATCGGCGCGATCGCCAACAGCGGCCACCCCGAGGCCCTGAACCTCATCCGAAAGATCATGCTTGCCTCGGCCTCGATTCCCGGCGCGTTTCCACCTGTGATCATCCCCGTCGACTACGATGGAAAGGTGTATGACGAGCTCCACGTGGACGGCGGTGCAGCTTCGCAAGTGTTCCTCTACCCGATTGGGCTCGACCTCGACGAGGTGCACCGGAGGCTCGCGGTCCCCGGTACGTCGAAGGTGTACGTGATCCGGAACTCGCGCATCGAGCCGAAGTACGAGCAGCTCGAGAACAAGCTCTTTCCGATCGCCGGGCGCTCTATCGCCTCCCTCGTGCGGACGCAGGGTATCGGTGACATCTATCGCATCTTCCTCGAAGCCTGCCGGGACCGGCTCGATTTCAATCTCGCCTATATCCCGGCGGACTTCGCGGAGGAGCCGTCTGGGGATTTCGACACCGGCTACATGAAAGCTCTCTTCGACGTCGCCCACGAGCGCGCGAAGGCTGGGTACCCATGGGACAAGCTTCCGCCCGAGCTCGAAGCAGCGCCGATTCGCTGCCATTGATGGCCGCGGCCTTGCCGGCCGCGCGGCTCGCTTTAGATTCCGTCCATGCGAATCATTCTCTTCTCCCTGACGCTTTTCGTTCTGCTAATCGGCTGCAAGAACTCGAGTCCGGCCGCCTCCACGGAGTCCGCCTCTGTTGAGCAGGCAGAGGCCATCCCGCAAGAGCCGAGTGAGAAGCCGAGCATCCCCGAGATCTCCGTCGAGGACGCCGATGAGGCGCTTCAATCCGGCGCCTTCGCCGTGGACGCGAACTCGGAGAACACCCGGAAGAGCAACGGCACCGTCCCGGGCGCGATCATTCTCAGCTCCTCCTCCGAGTACGATCTTGCACAGCTCCCCGAGGACAAGCGCAAGGACCTGATCTTCTACTGCTCGAACACCAAGTGCACTGCGTCCGACGCGGCAGCGGAGCGGGCCTCTGCGAACGGCTACCAAAGCGTTCACATCATGCGCGAGGGAATTGCGGGCTGGAAAGAAGCCGGCAAGGCAACGGCGGCATACCCCCAGAGCTAGGTACGGCCCAGCCCGAGCAGGATTCTGTCGGGTGCATCCTCGAACCGTCCGTTCGACATGACGACGATCGTATCGCCTGACCTCGCAACTCGTAGTGTTCGTTCGACGGCTTGAGTCACCGTCGAGCAGGCAATGGCCTCACCACCGGCGCCTCGAACCGCTTCGGCGATGGCTTCGACGTCGAGCCTCTCCTCCGCCGCGATCTCGCTCCGACCCACCGGAGCGAGCACGGTGATGTCGGCTGCCTCGAAGGCAGCCGGATAGTCCTCTTGGTGAAGGCGCCGAGATGCGGTCGCGCTGCGCGGCTCGAACACGGCGATCAGACGCCCATCGACGCGCTCGCGAAACCCTGAGAGCGTCTCCCTCACGGCGGTCGGATGGTGCGCGAAATCGTCATAGACCTGAATCCCGCGTCTGATTCCAACCAGCTCCTGCCGGCGCTTCGTCCCGCGGAAGCCGGGTAGGGCGGCGATGAGTCGGTCCAGGGGAGCTCCCGCGGCTTCGCTCGCAAGCGCAAGGGCTGCGACCGTGTTTCGCGCGTTGTGCGTGCCGAACAGCGGGAGATTCGCGCGCCCGCAGAGCGAGCCCCCACCAAACAGGTCGAGCGCACCTTCGGGCGCGCGGATACCGAGCCACATGGGCTGCACTTCACCGCATTCGTCGCCGTCGATCGCGTAAAACCGCACCTGGCACTGCGCCGCCGCGGCCACTTCGCGAACCCGTGGGTCACCGGCCCAGGCGAACAGCCACCCGTCTGGCGGAATACGTTGCACGAACTCCCGAAAAGCCTGCAAGTAGGTGGCCTCGTTCGGATAGATGTCGACGTGATCGTATTCGATGGACGTCAGGATCGCGGCGCTCGGCCGATATGCCCAGAACTTCGGAGTCTTCTCGTAGAACGCACTGTCGTACTCGTCTCCTTCGATGACGAAGGGCGCCCCCTCGCTTCCGAGCCTGGAGCTTCGATCGAAGTTCAGCGGGATCCCGCCGATGAAGAAGCCCGCATCGATTCCGACCGCCCTAAGCAGGTACGCCGTCAGCGTCGACGTAGTCGTCTTCCCGTGGGTTCCAGCGACAACGAGCGGGACGCGAGCCGCGAGGATACGCTCCGAGATCGCCTGCGGCATCGATACGGTCGGAATCCCGAGCCGAAACGCCTCCTGCGCTTCCGCGTTGTCCTTTCGGCAGACGTTGCCCACGACGACGAGATCCGGTCCAGCGTCCAGGTTCGACGAGCTCCAACCTGGCATGCAGTCGATGCCGAGTGCGTCGAGGTAGGGACCGACCGGCGCGTCGAAGGCCGTGTCGCTTCCGCTGACACGATCGCCACTTTCCGCCAACAAGGCAGCCAGCGCGCTCATCCCGGTGCCGGCCACCCCGATCAGATGAACGTGCATGTAGGCCCCCGCAAGAGCGAAAAGCGTCGTGATGTCACGCCGGGTGTTGACAGCATGGCAGGTGCACCCATTATGAAGGGTAGGTGTCCGAGCAGACGAAAAAGCTTTCCGAGCGAGCCCGTGACGTCCTAGACGCGCTCGTGGATGCCGTCGAAAGCTTGCTCAGTCCGCCACCGCAACCGATTCCGGTGCGCATCACTCCGCGGCCGCGACCTGTGCGCCCGCGCAGACGGTAACGGGAATGCCACTGAAGGCAGCGTTGCCGCTCACATCGATGGCGAGCTCGTCGGTGAGGTCATTGACGCTCACGCCGGGTCGGGTCCTTGCGACACGCAGCTGAACCCCGTCGCGATCGTGCCCGAATCCGTGCGGCAGACTGACGACTCCTTCCATCATGTCCTCGGTCACCTCGGCAGGTGCGTTTACCTGTCCCACTCGTGAGCTCACGCTGACCATCTCCCCGGACTTCACTCCGATGCGCTTGGCGTCCTCGGGATGCATCATGAGCGTGCAGCGCTCCTTGCCTTTCATGAGACGCGCCGTGTTGTGCATCCACGAGTTGTTGCTCCGAAGATGCCGCCGTCCGATAAGCAGCAGGCGACCATCCTCTGGCGCTTTCGAGAAGCGAGCATCGAGGCGGTCGAGGTCCGAAAGGTAGAGCTTCGGCGCCAAGTCGATCGGCCCGTGTGCCTCCGGGATCCGGCCGGGCAGCGTCGACTGAAGAGGTCCAAAGTCGATTCCCTCGGGCGTGTCTCGAAGCTTCTTCAGTGAAATCCCGGTGCCCAGTGGATTGAACCGCTTGCCATACGGTCCGAAGCGAAGCCCGAGATCGAGCACCCGCTCCGGTCCGGCTTTCTGAGCAGCGCGTGCGCTCAGGTACTGTTTGCTCAGCTTCCCGTGGCGTCGTGCGCTGAATCGGCAACTGAGCTCGCTCAGAATCTGCCAGTCATCGAGCTGTCCGTCCTCGGCATCGAACGGCGCGGGAGAGTACTTGGCGACGTTGCGCACGGCCGTCAAATACAGCGCCAGATCGTAGTGGCTTCGCTCGATTGGCGAGACCGGCGGCAAAATGATGTTCGCATGGCGACTCGTTTCGTTGATGAAGAAGTCGATCGAGACCGCGAAGTCGAGCGAGGCGTAGGCCTCGTCGAGTCGACCACCGTTCGGTGTCGAAAGAACCGGATTACCGGCGAGCGTGATCATCGCCCGAATCTGCCCTTCGCCCTCCGTCAGGATCTCTTCGGCGATCACTGCACTCGGAAGCTCGCCTCCGAACTCTGGTAGACCTCTCACGCGGCTCTTCCAACGTCCGAACGAGCCGCGACCCGCGCCGAATCCGCCAGCCGCATTCAACACATCGATCGCAGGAGTCGAGAACATCGAGCCGCCGGGCTCGTCGAGATTGCCGGTGACTGCGTTGATCACGTTGATCAGCCACATGCAGAGGCTCCCAAACTCCTGGGTCGAGGTTCCCATGCGGCCGTAGAGCGCCGCGCTGGGGGCTGCCCGGAGCTCGCTAGCCAATCGCTTCACAGTCTCTGCGGCAACCCCCGTCACTGCCTCGGTTTGAGCCGGTGGGTAGCGCTTGGCGACCTCCAGAATACGGTCGACGTTCGTCATGCTGTCGGCGAGCCGACCCAGGTTGGTGCCGGATGCGACCAGCTCGTGCAAGAGCCCGAGCAGGAAGAGCGCGTCCGTCCCGGGCTGGATGAACACATGCTCGTCGGCAATTCGCGCAGTCTCCGAGCGCCGGGGGTCGACCACCACGAGCTTACCACCCCGCTTGCTGATCGCTTGGAGCCGCTTCTTGATTCCGGGCCCCGCCATGATGCTGCCGTTCGAAGCGAGTGGGTTGCCGCCCAAGATCATCATGAAGTCGGTCCGCTCGATGTCCGGTACGGGAAACATCAACTGGTGGCCGAACATCAGGTACGAGGCCATCATCAGTGGTAGCTGGTCGCACGACGTGGCCGAGAACCGATTCTTAGAGCCGAGCGTTCGTAGAAAAGGCGGTCCAAACACCATCGTGCCGAAGTTGTGCGCGTTTGGATTTCCGAGATAGACGCCCACCGAGTCACGCCCATGCGCGAGTTGAATCTCATGGATGCGGTCGGTGACTTCGTTGAACGCCTCGCTCCAAGAGATCGGCTCCCATCGATCGCCAACTCTTCGAACCGGTTGCTTCAATCGGTCTGGGTCATCGTAGAGATCCTTCAGTGCCGTGGCCTTCGGACAGATGTGCCCCTTGCTGAACACGTCGGTTTCGTCGCCGCGGACCGAAACGACCTCGCGGCCGTCGATCTCCACCTCTACTCCACACATCGATTCGCAAAGGTTGCAGGTACGGCGGTGGATCGTGCGAGTTCCAGTCATGGCCGAAGCATACCCGAGCTTGTCGCACGCGCGTAGCGGATGCTCTCAGGCCGCCGAGAAGGAGAACCCGGTCCCATCCGAATCCACACGGACACTGTCTCCGGCGCGAAACTCGCCACGCAAGAGGGCCTCGGCCAGCGGGTCCTGCAGTTCTCGAACGAGGACCCGTTTCAACGGACGTGCGCCGAAGGCGGGCTCGTAACCCAGGTCGATCAGTCGCGCTTTCGCCTCTTCGCTCAGCTCGAGGGTGATCCCCTGAGGCGCGAGCAATTTTCGAAGTCCGGCCAACTGAATTTCCAAGATCAGCGCGAGATCTTCTTTGCCCAGTCGATCGAAGATCAGCACGTCGTCGATGCGGTTCAGGAATTCGGGTCGAAAGTATTGCCCAAGGCGACTCTCGATGTCCTCACGCAGCTCTTCGTCCGTGCCCTGGTGATTCAGGATCAGGTCACTTCCGACGTTGGAGGTCATGATGATGACCGCGTCTCGGAAGTGAGCGACGCGGCCTCGGGAGTCGGAGAGACGGCCGTCTTCGAGTACTTGAAGCAAGATGTTGAAGACGTCGGGATGCGCCTTTTCGATCTCGTCGAAGAGGACGACGGAGTAGGGCCGACGTCGCACGGCCTCGGTGAGAAAGCCGCCGTCTTCGCTGTCGACGTATCCCGGTGGGGCGCCGAGCAGACGTGCAACCATGTGTTTCTCCATGAACTCGCTCATGTCGAGTCTGGTGAGCGCGGCTTCGTCGTCGAAGAGGAACTCGGCGAGCGCTTTTGCGAGCTCGGTCTTGCCGACTCCGGTTGGACCGAGGAACAAGAACGAGCCGATCGGGCGCTTGGGATCGCGGAGTCCGACGCGGCCTCGTCGCACGGCCTTGCTCAATGCATGGACCGCGTGATCCTGGCCGACCACGCGCTCCCTCAATCGCGCTTCCATGTCGAGAAGCTTCTCCGCCTCTTCCTCCATCATCTTTGCCGCGGGGACGCCGGTCCAGAGGGAGACGACCTCTGCAACGTCTTCGGGTCCGACCAGCTGACCGCTGACGTCCCCTCCGAGGCCGAGTTGCACACGTGCAGCGCTTTCGTCGACGAGATCGATGGCGCTCTTCGGCAGTGCACGCCCGGCAACGTAGCGACGTGCGAAGCGAACGGCGGCTTCCACTGCTTCGTCCGAGATTCGCACCCCGTGCGCCTCTTCGAAGCGTGGCCGAACGCCCTTCAGGATCGCAACCGCCTCCTCGGCGGTCGGCGGCTCGATGTCGATCGCCACGAAGCGACGGTACAGAGAGCTTGCCTCGTCCTCGATCTCCCGCAGCTCGTCCGGTGTGCATCGCGCGAGCGCGTGGACTTCTCCGTGGCTCAGGGCTGTTGCGAGCATATCCGCTGCCGCACCCTTGGTGCGAAGAAAGGCGGCAAGGTGCGGTAGAAAGAGGATGATCCTTCCTCCAGAATCTCGAACCGCATCCAGGATCGCCCGCATTCGTTGCTCGAGTTCGCCCCTAAGGCGCGCCCCTGCCACGATCGCGCCCGAGTCGAGCGCGACGATCCGCCGGTCTGCCAGCATGTCGGGCACCTCTCCGCTCGCGATTCGTGACGCAAGCGCCTCGACGAGAGCGGTTCTTCCGGTCCCCTCTTCGCCGACGAGGAGTGGATTGTTTTCCTCGCGTCGCGCCAGGACCTGAAGCATTCGCCGCAGCTCGGCCTCGCGCCCGACGAACGGGTCGAAGGCCCCCTCGGCGGCAAGCCGTGTGAGGTCTCGCCCATACTGGTCTAGAACGGCATTGGAGCCCTTGGCGGCTCTCGATGCGGAAGACTTCGCCAGAGGCGCCAACTCGAGCAACGCTTCCCGGAGGATTGCGCCGCTGAGACCGCTGCTCCGCAGCAGCGTCCGCAGCGGACCTTCTTCGTCTTGGGCACAGGCGAGCAGTAAGTCGCGGTTGGTCGCCGGACCGCCCCCGTGGCGTGTCGCTTCGAGCTCGGCCCGCGAAAGAAGCTCGAGGAAGCGAGAGGAGAGGTAGGCGTCGGTCTCGTCGGTCGCCTTCGGGAGACGCCGAAGAGCCGCCTCCGATTCGACGAGGACGCCAACGGGATCGACGCCGCAGTGCGTGATCGCCGCTTGCGTCAGCTCGTCACGATCAACTAGCTCGTACCAAAGATGGAGCGGCTCGACCTCTCGGTTCTTACGGTCATCGGCGAGCTGCTGTGCTCCGGCGACGATACGTCGTGCTTCTTGGTCGTACGCATCCAGCCGGAGAGTGACTTGCTTCAAGCCTTCTCGTCCGCGTCTTTCCTGGCCGCAACGAAGCGCAGTCGGAGGTCGTAAAGCACCTCGCCGATGAGCCTCTCCTCCTCGCCGGTCAGGTTCCCTTTGGTCTTCTCTTC
Organism: uncultured Myxococcales bacterium; assembly: GCA_965365555.1. Taxonomy (GTDB): domain Bacteria; phylum Myxococcota_A; class Polyangia; order Polyangiales; family Houyiibacteriaceae; genus SG8-38. Next base: position 8,004 of record CBDUCC010000092.1, read on the forward strand.
GAGGAGCGCGATGCAGTCGATGGACTGCTTGGCATGAGCGAGGTTGACGGTCTGATCCTCCGAGCCGGGCAGCTTGCCCAGGTGCATCAGCGCGGAGGTGCTCAGCGAAAGCACGAACGTCGTGAAGTCGATGCTTGGCGGTGCGCTGTCATCCTCGCTCATCGTGCCTACTCCAGCTCGGATTCTTCGGGCGTCCCGCTCGATTCCACACCGACTCGCTCATACGAGCCTTCTCGGTCTGGAAGCTCGGCCAGGTGTTGCGTGTATTGATCCTTGGAAACCAAGCCTTTCGAGATGTTTCGTTCTACGATTCGTTTGTCGAGCACTTTGTCTCCTAGAGATGCCATGGGGCCGAGTGTAAATTCGCCACCCGGGCTGTCAAACCACGCCCCGAAGGTTGACACCCCCCGCCCGACCTCCGATCCTGAAATCGTGCTTAGGGGGGTGCCGCCGTCAGCGGATCAGCTGCGTGAGCTCGAGATCCTGATTCGGGCCCACCATCCAATGCTCCTCGTCGAAACCGTCGAGGAGAACAGGCTCCACGCGCTGCTCGAGCATGCCGCCGAGCACATCGGACTGCCCTTATTTTCCTGGAATCAGTCCGATGGCCTCCGCCGAGAGCTTCCAGAGCCCGGTCAGACGCCCGAGAGCGGACCTCCTCAGAAGGCCCTCTCCTTCATCGAACGTTCGGACCTCGAGGCGATTTTTCACATGCGCGGCCTCGGTCCGTACCTGCATGAGCCTGCCGTCGTCGCTCAGCTCAAAAACATCCACAAGAAGTACTTTGGACATCGCGGCGCGCTGGTCGTTTCGGGGAGCTCCCTCGACGTTCCTCCGGCACTGGAGCACCTCTTCACGTCTCTGGACCTGCACGTACCGTCCTCCGAGGCCTATCACCGGTTCGTGCAGGCGGTTTTGCGCGACCTCGCCAACCGGCTTCAGGTCAGGGTTCAGCTTTCTAGTGTCGACGTGTCGAAGCTGCTGGCCGCGCTCCATGGCCTGACCTTCTTCGAGGTCCAGAAGATCATCACCCAGGCCGTCGTCGAAGACGGCGTGCTCGGCCCGCACGACATCGCGCGCGTCCTGCAGGCGAAACGTCAGATCATCGAGCGTTCCGGCGTGCTCGAGTACTTTCCGCACGAGCACGACATGGGCGACATCGCAGGCCTGCAACACCTCAAGCATTGGCTCCGCAAGCGTCAGGCAGCTTTCGAAGATCCTCGGCGGGCCGAGGAGTATGGCCTCTCGCCGCCCAAAGGGTTGCTACTGATCGGTGTTCAAGGCTGCGGGAAGAGCCTCTGTGCAAAGGCCATCGCCGCCGAGTGGAAGCTTCCGCTAATTCGGCTCGATCCGTCGAACCTCTACAACCGGTACGTTGGCGAGACCGAGAAGAACTTGCGAAGGGCCATCAAGCTCGCCGAGAAGATGGCTCCGGTCGTGCTCTGGATCGACGAGATCGAAAAGGCACTGTCCCAGGAAGACACCCAGGGAGGTCCCGCCCAACGCATCTTCGGAACGTTCCTCGCCTGGCTTCAGGACAAGAAGGAGAGCGTCTTCGTCATCGCCACAGCGAACGACATTTCGAAGCTGCCCCCTGAGCTCATGCGAAAAGGGCGATTCGACGAAATCTTCTTCGTCGACCTGCCGGATGCGGAAGCGCGGACGCGAATCTTCGCGATCCATCTCGAGAAGCGAAAGCGCGACCCCTCACGGTTCGACATCGCACGCCTCGTGACTCTCACCGAAGGATTCAGTGGCGCCGAGATCGAGCAAGCGGTCGTCTCCTCGCTCTACACTGCGTTTTCGCGCGAAGAAGAACTGACGACGGAAGCGCTCGTGGAAGAGATCGGTCTCACGAAGCCGCTTTCGGTCACCATGGCCGAGCGGATCGCAACGCTTCGCGACTGGGCCAAAGACCGGGCCGTCTTCGCCGGCTGAGCTTCAGCCAGTCGCGTTGAGCTCGCGTTGATTGTACTCGTGCTCGTCGCGCATGCCCTCGGCGGTGCTCTTCGCGACGAACTCCTCAAGCTTCTTGCGAATCAGCGGGACCTTCGCGCTGACCTCGAACTCGATGTCGTAGGTGCACCCCGTGCCGTTCGGCGAAATCGTGATGTTCGAGTCGACCTTGCCGGGCGTGCCGACGATGTCGATGTGCGACTTGCAGGTCTTCTTGTCCCCGGCATCTCGCCACTCTCGACGCTCGACGATCGTATTGGTCGAGCTGAATAGCTTCTTCGCAAAGCCCGGAAGATCGCTTTCGATCTCGCGTGTCGAGGTGATGGTTTTGGTGCCGCCCGCCTCGTCGATTTGGACCTTGATGTTCTTTTCGCCCATCGCCTCGCTTCGCTTCTTGATCACCTCTGGATCGGTGACGAAACGGTACACGGTGTCGACGTCTTGACTGTAGTTGATCGTGAGATTCGGCATCTGCAGCTCCCGTTTGCGAACGGAGAGCCTAACACGGAAAGGGCATGTGGCGACACGCCCGGTTCAGAAGATCGAGAAGAGGATGACTTGGGCCACGGAGAAGTACACGATCAACCCGAGCACATCGACGACCGATGCGATGAACGGAGTGGACGAAACCGCCGGATCGAGGCCGGCGCGCTTGATCAGCAGCGGTAGGAGCGAGCCGATCATCGTGCTCAACGTGACGATGGCGAGCACGCTTGCGCCGATCGCCGTTGCCAAGGCGACCGGATCGACCGATTGACCAGCGAACCAGCCGCGGGCGAACCCGATGAGCCCGAGCGCGACGCCGAGCGAGAAACCGATGAGGAGCTCTCGTCCGAGGACTCTGGCCCAATCCGCCGGTGTCAGCTCACCGACCGCCATTGCTCGGATGATCAGCGTCGACGACTGCGAGCCTGCGTTTCCTCCTGACGCGATGATCAGTGGAATGAAGAGGACCAGCTCGACGGCGGATGCGAGGACGGCTTCGTTCCGGTCGATGACGGTCGCTGTCAGCAGTTGCGCGACGAATAGGAGGACGAGCCAGCTCCCCCGCTTCCACACGAATTCCGCCCAGCCGGTCTGGAAGTACGAGTCCTCGAGGGGCACGACACCGCCCATCATCTGCGCGTCTTCGGTGGCCTCCTCGATGACGACGTCCACGACGTCGTCGACCGTGACCACGCCTAGCATCCGACCCCGGTCGTCGATGACCGGGAGCGCGGCCAAGTCGTATCGCGCGATCGCGTGAGCGACCTGTTCCTGGTCGTCGGAGGTGCTCACTGCGAAGACCTTGTCGGTCATGATCTGGGAGAGCGCCTCGGTCGGCTCGGCGAGGATGAGGTCCCTCAGAGAAACCACGCCGATCAGCTCGCCCGTGGGGCGACTGACGTAAATGTAGTAGAGCATCTCCGCGAGGTCGGCTCGGCCCAGCTTTCGCGCCGACGCCATTGCCTCGGCCACCGTCGTGTCGGGTGGGAGCGAGATGAACTCCGTCGTCATTCGCCAGGTCTTTTTCCGGAAAAGTCTTCCAGGTTCCA
>CBDUCC010000093.1:0-11429 GCA_965365555.1 uncultured Myxococcales bacterium
CGCGCCCGTGACGACGGCGACTTTTCCGCTCGTCTCGTTCATTGCGCTAATTTTCTAGCACGGTGGAACCGCCGAAGTACTTCGTGCGGAAGAACAGGGCGACGTGGACCAGCGCGATCAGAACCGGCACCTCGACGAGGGGCCCGATGACCGCCGCGAAGGCGGCGCCGTGATGGATTCCAAAGGTGGCGACCGCGACGGCGATGGCGAGCTCGAAGTTGTTCGAGGCGGCCGTGAACGAAAGCGTCGTTGCCTCTTCGTAGGTCGCACCGGCTGCCTTCGAGAGCCAGAACGACACGAAGAACATCAGCACGAAGTAGATCAGCAGCGGAATGGCGACGCGGACCACGTCGAACGGAAGCTGCACGATCATGTCCCCCTTGAGCGAGAACATCACGACGATGGTGAAGAGGAGGGCGACCAAGGTGATCGGACCGATGCGCGGTGCAAAGGTCTCGTCGTACCAGTCCCGACCCTTGGTCTTGATCAGCGTCGAACGCGTCAGAAAGCCCAGCGCGAAGGGAATGCCGAGGTAGATTGCGACGCTCTTGGCGATCTCGCCGATTGTGATGTCGACGACCGCGCCCTCGAGACCGAGTCGGGCGGGAAGCCAGGTGATGAAGAACCAGGCGTAGACCGAGAAGAACAGGATCTGGAAGATCGAGTTGAAGGCGACGAGGCCGGCGGCGTACTCTCGATCCCCGCAGGCGAGGTCGTTCCACACGATCACCATTGCGATGCATCGGGCGAGTCCGATCAGGATCAAGCCCACCATGTACTCGGGCTTGTCCGGCAAGAAGGTCACGGCGAGTGCAAACATCAGTGCCGGTCCGATCACCCAGTTCTGAATCAGTGAAAGGGTCAGCACCTTCTTGTTGACGAAGATCCGCCCCATCTCTTCGTATCGGACCTTGGCTAGCGGCGGATACATCATCAGGATGAGACCCACGGCGATCGGGATGGAGGTGGTCCCGATGCTCATCGACTCGAGCGCAGCGGCGAAGCTCGGCACGAGGTACCCGAGCGTGACACCGAGGCCCATCGCAGCGAAGATCCAGAGCGTCAGATAGCGATCGAGAAAGGACAGGCGGCGGTTCATCGGAGCTCCTCGATGCGGGTCTTCAGCAATGTGAGCACGCTGCGGTCGATGCAGTAGCAGCGCCGCGGTCCGTCCACCTCGCCTTTGATCAGGCCCGCTTCCTTGAGCAGCTTCAGATGCTGGGAGACGGTCGATGCGGCGAGCGGAAGCTCTTCGCTGAGCTCGCCTGCGACGCAGCGATCCTTGTCGATCAGCAACTTCAGGATCCGGACGCGAGCAGGGTGGCCGAGCGCCTTGGCGAGCCGGGCGAGCTCACCGTCGGCGTCGAGCGCGGTGACCGCCGTCGGGTCGGAAGCCTGATTCGGAGGAGATTCGTGCATTCGTATTTCGTCTAAATACGAAATAAGGGCCTTCCGTCAAGCACGGATTCGATTGCCTATACTCCGGCCATGGAAACCGCCGTTCCGCAGAGCCGCCCTTCCAACTACGTCATTCAGGGCCAGCGCTTCAGTCTGCCCTGTGTCGTTCGCGACGCATGCTCGGCGACCGCCACCTGGCTCGTGCCTACCAAGGCAGCGCAGGCACTGCTCGGCGGACCCGAGCTCGAGATCGCGGAGGTCATGCCGGGTCGCGGCTTGCTGAGCATCGCCTGCATCGACTATCGCGACAACGACCTCGGCGATTACAACGAGGTGTCGATCGCATTCTTCGTCCGGCGGCGTGGAGAACGAAAGGGCGTTCCGTACCTTGGTGCGGCCGTCGACATGATGCGCGGCAAGCTCGCAACTCACATCATTCATCTGCCGGTCAACCAGTCGTTCACCTGCGAGGCCGGAAACAGGATCTGGGGATTTCCAAAGACGGTCGACGAGATCGAGTTCGACACGAGCGGCGACCGCGCGCTCTGCATCTGGAACAAAGACGGACAGAACGTCCTCAAGATCAGCTTACCGAAGGGCGGCGAGCGCGACTTCCCCGAGCAGACGCTCTGCACCTACAGCTACATCGACGGCGCGTTGCACGAGACGCCGTTCGTCTCCTCGGCCGAAGGGCTCGGCGTGCGCATGGGAGGCGCAGAGCTCTCGCTTGGTGCCCACCCGATCGCCGACGAGCTTCGTTCGCTCGGCCTGCCGAAACCCGCCTTGATGTCCATGTGGATGGGCAAGATGCGCGGAAGCTTCGAAGCCGCCCGCCGCTGCTAGATCCGCGGGGACAGGCTCGCCCCTCAAAAACGCTGTCATTCCAGGCCCCTGCAGACCGGACTGCGAATTTCCCCGGCCGGGCCAGCCGCCGACGGCGCAGATGACTCCGCTCAGACCCGTCTGGACTCCCGAAGACGGGTCACTCCGGTGGTCACGTACTGCACGGTGCTGATCGCGATCGTGATCAGGATCGCGACCCCAAGCGCTTGCAGCGCCCACCCGGGCGGCCAGCCGGCCCAGGCGTGGTTGACGGTCAGCAGAAGGAACAGAATCTGAAGCACCGTGTTGAGCTTACTCGCCCGGGTCGGCTCGCCATGCACCGGTGCGACGAGCAGCTGGTACACGACGGTTCCGAGGATGATGATGATGTCACGCCCAACGACGATCGCCGTAAACCAGACCGGCACCCAGCCCATCCAGGTCAACGTCACGAACACGGAAAACATCAAGAGCTTGTCGGCTGCGGGGTCGAGTAGGCCGCCGAGTCGCGTTCGCCAGTCGAAGCGCCGCGCGAGGTAGCCGTCGAGCGCATCCGAGAGCCCCGCGATCAGGATCAGGATCAGCGCCAGCCCGTAGCGCTCCTCGGTCAAGTAGAGCACGATCGGCGCGACCAAAAGGATGCGCACGACGCAAATCATGTTGGGGATGTACTTCAGCTTCACCGTTCGACCGCTCGGCTACCTCGCCGTGTACCGCGTGTAGCCGACGGCGATCCGCTGGTAGCCCGTGGGGAGAAGGCGGACGAGCCAGTCGTAGACGCGGGCATCGGGGCCTACCAAGATCCGTCGCTGGTTTCGCTGCACGCCACTGAGGATCGTCTCGGCGGCTCGCTGCGCCGTCGTGATGAAGCTGCGCTCGAACTTCTCGCGGGTCTGTGCATCTGCAGAGCCGAGTCCAAGCTCGCCGATGCTTTCGTTCATGCGGGCGGATCGGGCGATCCGGGTCTTGATTCCGCCCGGATGCACGCAGCTCGCACTCACGCCGTATCCCAGCATGTCGAGCTCCTGCCGAAGCGATTCCGTGAATCCGCGCACCGCGAACTTCGCCGAGTTGTAGGCCGACTGACTCGGAATTCCGGCGAGCCCGAAGACGCTCGAGACGTTGATGATGTGCCCCTCGCCGCTGGCCTTGAGGTGAGGGAGAAACGCCTTGGTCCCGTGAACGACCCCCCAGAAGTTCACGCCCATCAGCCATTCGAAGTCGCCGTAGCTCATCTTCTCGACCGTGCTCGCGACCGCCACTCCGGCGTTGTTGAAGATCAGATTCACTCTGCCGTGCTCGTTCGCGACGCGGTCTGCCCAGGCGTACACGGCCTCCCGGTTGGCGACATCGACGGTCTCGGACGTCACGCGCACTCCGAGAGCCGCCGTTTGACGCTTGGTCTCTTCGAGGCCCGCCTCGTCGACATCGCAGAGGGCTAGGTGGCAGCCTTTGGCTGCAAGTGCGACGGCTAGAGCGCGGCCGATCCCCGAGCCTGCCCCCGTAATCGCCGCAACCTTGTTTTCGAAGCTCTTCATAGCCAGCGTTGGTAGCCGATCATCGCGCCGAGGCCAAGCTCGTATCCTATTCGGGAGAAAGCTCTGGCTCGATGTAGATCATCGTCGCGATCGGTACCGACTCCTGAATCCGTGCTTCGGCGCGGTCGATCACTTCGGCGACTCCCTCGGTGTCGAGTGAAGAGCTCATCTTCACCTCGGCGCCGATCAGAAGCTGGTCGGGCCCGACGTGTTGGGTACGCAGATCGAGAATCGCCTCGATGCCCTCCGTTCCCTCGAACGCCTCGATGATCCGGGTCAACATCCAACGGTTTGCGGACTCGCCGATCAGCAGGCTCTTCATCTCGAACACGAGGACTGCGGCGATGACCACGAGAAGCACGCCAATCGAGATCGTGCCGTATGCATCCCAACGCGGATCCCCCGTGATCGCCGCTACCGAGACGCCAACCAACGCCAGCACCAGGCCAGTGAGCGCGCCGAAGTCCTCGAGAAGCACCACCGGAAGCTCGGGCGCACGGGCGTGGCGGATGAACTCCCCCCACAAGGCCTTTCCCTTTAGCGGTCGAGACGCGACCACCGCCGTTCGAAACGAATAGCCCTCGAGGAAAATGCCGAGGACCAGGACCGCGACGGCCCACTGAACGTTGGAGACTCCGTGTTCGGTGTCCCCGAGCTTGTGCCAGCCCTCGTAGATGGCGAAGAGGCCGCCCAGGCTGAACAGCACCAGCGCCACGACGAACGACCAGAAATACCGCTCCCGGCCATAGCCGAAGGGGTGTTCCGGCGTAGCGACTTGCTTCGCCCGCTTGCTGCCTAGCAGCAGAAGCGCCTGGTTCGAGGTGTCGGCGACCGAGTGGATCGACTCGGCCAGCATCGACGATGACGAGGTGAAGATGTACGCGACGAACTTCGCGACGGCGATGCCGAAGTTCGCAAACATTGCTGCCAGGATCGCTTTGGTAGAGCCGGATGCCATGCTCGGAGGCTATGTGATATCGACTCCAAGTGCGACCTCACTCCGCAACGAATACAACCCCGGTCGACGCGTTTCGCGAGGATGCGCTCGGAACGGACGACGGAGTCGGGGTCGCTCGGCGGATCGCCCGAGGCGAAGTGGGCGCAATGGAGGTGCTCGAGGCGGCGATCGCACGTGCAGAGTCGGTCAATCCGCAGCTGAACGCCGTGGCCCATCCGATGTTCGATGCGGCCGCTGAGCTGCTCGCCCGGGCGCCATCCGGGGCCCTCTCCGGCGTTCCGTCGTTTCTGAAAGACACCGAGTCGGTCATCGGCTCGCCGGTCCGCTTCGGCTCGCGAGCCCTCGGCGCCCAAGCGGCCACCGAAGTCAGCCGGTTTGCCGCGCAGTTCCTGGCCACGGGTTTGGTCCCTCTCGGAACGACGACGATGTCCGAGTTCGGCCTGACCGGGACGACCGAGCCGCTTCTCTACGGCCGCACCCACAACCCCTGGAAGCGGGGTTTTTCCTCGGGCGGCTCTTCTGGCGGCTCCGCGGCGCTGGTCGCCGCTGGAGTCGTCCCAGTAGCCCATGCGAACGACGGGGGCGGCTCGATTCGAATTCCTGCTGCCTGTTGTGGGTTGGTCGGTCTGAAACCCTCCCGCGGCCGCCTGCTCGATCTCGCAGCCTCGAAGCTCATGCCCGTGAAGCTTCAGCACCAGGGGATGCTGAGCCGCTCGGTGCGAGACACCGCCGCCTTCTACTACGCCGCCGAGCAGTACCATCGAAACCTCGCGCTTCCCGAAATCGGCCTCGTGCGCCATCCCGGCCGCCGGCTTCGAATCGGTTTCTACTCCGGCCTCTCGGAGAACGAGCCTGCACATCCCGATTGCGCTGCTGCCGTACACCGCACCGCCGAGCTCTGTGAATCGCTCGGGCATATCGTGGAGTCCTGCGACGCACCCTTCGAGGACCGCTTCCACGAGGACTTCCTGCTCCTCTGGTCGATGATGGCCTTTGCGATCGACCGATTTGGCCGTTTCATCGTTCGCCCCGACCTCGACCGCGAGCAGCTCGACGACTTCACCCGCGGCCTCTCTCGCCGTTTCGCGGAATCCGCCGTCGGCGCGCCCTCGGCCATACTCCGGCTTCGGCAGCTCGGCTCACGATTCTTGCGTCGCTTCGATCGGTACGACGTCTTGCTCAGCCCGACCACCGCGACACCGGCTCCGGAGCACGGCTTCATCGGACCCGAGGCCGACTTCGAGACCTGCCTCGAGCGGATGCGCTGGTTCATCCCCTTCACGCCGATTCACAACGTGTCTGGCTCGCCGGCGATGTCGCTGCCGGTAGCGACGAGCTCTGAAGGCCTACCCGTTGGCGTACAGATCGCCGCCGGCATGGGATCGGAGCGCACGCTGCTCGAGCTGGCTCTCGAGCTCGAGGCCGCGTCGAGCTGGCCGACGCTCGCGCCTTGAAGCGGAGGCCGGTTCCGTCATACCGATGGCAGACGTCATGCCGCCTCCTCCCTCACGCTCGTCCGGGGATCGCGCCCGCACACCGCTCGCCGCCTTCCGTCGCCAACTCGTGAAGACCGTGTTCGCCGAGCCGGTCGATCTCCATGGCAAGACGATGGTCGTCACCGGGGCGGCCGAGGGTTCACTCGGCTTCGAGACCTCCCGGATCCTCGCCGGCTGGGGGGCGTCGGTGGCCGTGACGACCCGTGCCGATACCGGTGCCGTCGTCGCCGTCCTGCAAGACACCCTCGAGCACGACGCGGCAGCCCGCCTCCAGGGGCACCCGCTCGATCTCACGGACCGGGCCTCGGTCGCCGGGTTTGCCAACTGGGTGAACGCGACGTACCCGGCTGGCATCGACGTGTTGGTCAACAACGCCGGCGTTCACCTCGACCTTCTCTCGCGCTGGAAAGAGCCGCAGCTTTCCGAGGACGGCCATGAGCTCCAGTGGCGAATCAACTATCTCGGCACCATGCAGCTCACGAACGCGCTGCTCCCAGCGCTCGAAAAGAGGGCGAATGCGACCGGCGACGCACGCATCGTCAACGTCGTCTCCCATCTTCATAAGCGCGGAGCGAACAGCGACCTCTTCGGTGCGACCCGGCCGTACGAGTCCTGGAACGCCTACGGAAACTCGAAGCTCGCCCTCATGCACGCCACGAACGAGCTTCAACGTCGCTATGCCGAGGCTGGCCTGCAGGCCTACTGCCTTCACCCGGGCGCGGTCTGCACGAACGTAGCGGCGCGCGGCCTCGAGGAGGTCCCAGCGCTCAAGAGCCTCCGCAACGCGCTGCTCTCGGTGGAGTCGTTCTTCTTGAAGACGCCCGAGGAGGGCGCACAGACGCAGGTCCATTGCGCGACCCACCCCGGACTCCCCGGCGGGCTCTACTACCAGGAGTGCGAGCCGCTCGAACCGAGCGCGGAGTGCCAAGACAGTGAGGTCGCAGGTCGACTATGGGATGAGACCCTGCGTTGGGTGCAGGGCTAGCGCGTTCCGTCGAGAAGACCGGCGAGCACAGCGGGCTCGTTGGTGATGATTCCTGTGACGCCTTTGTCGAGCGCGGCTCGCATGTGCTCTTCGGTGTTCGCGTCCCAAACGGTGACCTGAAGCCCGGCGTCGAGCGCAGCCCGCACGGTTTCGGCGCTCACGCAGTGGTGTGGATGAATGGCGTCTTGACCGAGCGCCAGCGCTCGATCGACCAGGGTCCGGTCCGGAGCCTTCGAAACCAGCGCCGAGTAGAGCTCGGGCTGCAGTCGTTTGACGAGCCGAGCGACATCCTCGTCGAACGAGGAGAACAAGGTTCGAGACTGCTCGCCGAGCCGGATCACCTCCTCCAGAACCGCTTCGACCAGCAGCGCGGGCTTGCGTCGGTGACCGGCGCATTCGGCGCCCACCACCTTGATCTCGACGTTGATCAGTGATCGCTCAGGCAGGGCGGCATAGACCTCGGCCAGCGTTGGAGCGCGTTCCTCGGTAGGCTGGCCGTCGCCGTCGAGGAGCCGGCACGCGCGAAGGTCGCGCAAGAGCATCGCGCCGACGCAGCCCCTGCAGTCGGTCGTGCGGTCGAGCCTGTCGTCGTGGATGACGAGGATCTCCGCATCCCTCGAGAGCCCGACATCGAGCTCCACACCGTTTGCGCCTTGGTCGAGCGCTGCAAGGAAGGCGGAGATGGAGTTCTCGGGGTAGGGATGGCCGGCGCGTGTCGGCCCCGTGCCTCGATGGCCGAGGTTCGCCGGGGGAGCGACGTCACTCAGGCGCTTCGCCACCATCGGTTTCATCGGACGGCGCTATGCAGGCCTCTCGCGCCTCCCACTCGGCGGCACAGGCATCAGCGTCGCAGGCGCTGTCGGTGAGGCATTGATAGTAGAGGCGCGTCTCGTCGGGGCATGGCGCGACCAATGCGTCTCCCACGACTCGTTCGCAGCTATCGAACTCGGAGCAGGCGGCACAGTAGTCGACCGCCACCGGGTCGGGCTCCTCGGCTTCGGAGGACTTGCAGGCCGCGAAGGACAGGAGCAGCAGCGCGGCGCTCAGTCGCACGGTGTTCCGTCCTCGCACATCGGCGCCAGCATACCTCACCGCCCTGGGAGCGTCTCGTGCATTTCAAGGTCCGAGACCTGGACGTACCAGGGTGCCCTCGACCCGTAGAAGACGCTGAACCTCGGCCGTTCGCCTGGGTCCTCGTCCAGGCCGCCCGCTCCGACGACCATTGACTTGCCGTTCTTGGTTAGCCAAGGGGCCGGCGATCCGCACTCCGTGCAAAACGCCGTGCTCCAGTACTTCGCCTCCGGAAGCTCGAAGCGCTTGACCCGGTCTTCGCCGCGCTCCCATTCGAACTGGTCGACGGGCACGAAGATGTTGGCCACATGTGCGGAGCCGGTGCGCTTTCGGCACCGGCTGCAGTGGCAGTACTGAAAGCCGCGGTATGGACCGCGGATTCGATAGGCGACGGCCCCACAGAGGCAGGACCCGGCGGCGGTGTGGCTCATGCCGGTTTGGTACAGAAGCCCTCATCGAAGCGCAAGCTCTGTCCGCCCTTTTCAAGCAGACGCACCGAAGGATTTCGGGTAGGGTCGGATCCTTCCATGGAGTCAATTCGAATGCACAAAGTCTTCAGCTTCGTCGGCACCCTCCTCGTACTCTCGCTCGTCCTCGTTGGACCGGCGGTCGCCGAGGACCCCGAGTTCGTCATGGAAGTCGGCACGGTGGCGCCGTCCGGGAGCCCCTGGGCCAATCAGCTCAAGGAGTTCAAGACCGAGGTCCAGAAGGCCACCGACGGCCGTTTGAAGGTGAAGCTTCGGCTCGGTCGCGGGAACGAGCGTTCGCTCGCGCGACGGGTGCAGATGGGGAGCATGCAGGCCTTCGCCGGCTCGGTCGGCGGCATGAGCTCAATCGTGCGCGAGGCGAACGTCATCGAGTCGCCCTACCTCTTCGAGAACTTCGCCGTTGCCGACAAGGCGCTCGATGACCCGGAGGTGACGAAGCAGGTGAAGCAAGTGCTGGCCAACCGAGGCCTGATCTTCGGAATCTGGGGCGAGAACGGATACCGCTCGTACTTCAGCAAGCAGAAGATCCGAAAGCCCGAGGACATGAAGGGCATTCGGTTTCGCTCGCAGGAGTCGCTCGTTCACGTCGAGACCTACGAGGCATTTGGTGCCACCCCGGTGCCGATCGACAATGGCAATACGCTCATGAGCGTGCAGACCGGCGTCGTCGACGGCTTCGACAACACGCCGCTCTTCGCGATGGCCGGTAGCTGGTACCAGGGCCTGAAAGAGGGTGAGCGTCACATTTTTCTCAGCCGGCACTGCTACCAGCCAGCACTGCTCGTCTACTCGAAGAAGTGGTTCGAGACGCTTCCAAAGGAGTTCCAAGAGGTGATCACCGACCTCGACCACGAGCTAACCGTGATGGGACGGGATCAAGTTCGGCAGATCGAGCCGGTCCTCCTCAAGAACCTCAAGCGGTACGGCTATGACATCTACGAGCCCACGCCCGAAGAGCTCGTCGCCTTCAAGGAAAAGCAAAAAGGCGTGGCAGATCGCGTAGCCAAGGAGATGGGGCCGGCCGGGGTCGCTCTCTTAAAGGCGATTCGGAAGACGATGTAGTACGCTGCGTACGAGGTTCGATGTGACCGACGAAGACGAAGCAAAGCGAGTGTCACTCCGGGTCGAGGCGGAAGAGACGCCGACCTCGGGACAACTTCGATTGATGGATCGGGCCGGCAATGAGCTCGGTCACATGCGCTACCGCCGGGAGGGCGGCGTCGTCGTCATCGAGCACACCGAGGTCGACAGCTCGCTCCGCGGTCATCAGGGTGGTCGCCGGTTCTTCGATGCGATGGTGCAATGGGCGCGCAAGCGCGGGCTCCGAGTCCGATCCGAATGCCCCTTCACCACCTCGATGTTCAAACGCACCCCGGCGGCTCAGGACATCCTCGCTTAGGGGGCGGCCATCCGCATAAAGGACCTGAGGTGGCGATTCACGTCGGATTGCCGTTCGACGCTGACGCCGTGGCCGGCGCCTTCGATTTCCTCGTAGCGCAGATGGCTCAGAGTTCTGCGGAGGAGCTCCACCTGGCTGCGTGGAATCTCGCGGTCAGCGGCGCCCCAGATTAGAAGCTTCGGCTGCGCGCCGAGTGAGGCATAGGTCTTCACGTAGCTATCGAGCGCGTCGGTTCGCGCGAAGGAGAGCAGGGCGCGCTCGAAGCCCTCGATGCGCGTCTGCTCGTCAAACCATGCCGCGTACCTGGGCGGTGCGTTCGCCCGCTCGAAGAAGCCTGTAGCCCTTGCAACTGCGCCAGGGATCCCGAAGACTCGAAGGAGCCAGTCGCTCAGAAGCGGCACCTTCGCCAAAGCAAAGAGCCACCGCCCCGCAGTGTAGTCGACGACCGGGGCGATGAAGGCGAGCCGGTCCACTCGATTTGGATTCTCCGCGGCGAAGGTGGCCGCCGTCGCCGCGCCGAACGAGAGCCCGAACAGGCTCACCCGGCCATCGATACCGAGCGCATCGAGGAGATTCGAGAGCTGTCGCTGGTACAGGGCCCGATCATATTCGAGCCGCGGGCGATCCGAGTACCCGCGCCCATACTGCGTGTAGCGGAGCACCCGGTACCCGGCATCGACCAAGCTGGGCACCTGCGCGTCCCAGGCGAACATCGGAATCGTGCCCCCGTGGATCAGCACGATGGTCTCTGCATCCGCGGGCCCGAGCAGCTCGTAGTGCGTGACGCCATCCTCCAGCTCGACGTAGCTTCCGCCGCCCGCCTCGCGCGCTGCCTCGTCTAGCGTTCGCGTCTCGCGCCGGAGCGCAACGTACGGCACGCCTATCCCAAGCACCAGAAGCAAGGCGAGGCCGCCGAACCACCGTCTCCGCAACATCGCTCCCTCTTAGCACTTGGTGGTATGGTCTGCGCCATGCTGGCTCGGCTCGGTGAGGTCTTCAGCCGATGGGCGGAGCGTTGGGTCCCTGATCCCTTCGTTCTGGCGCTGGTGCTCACCCTGATGACGCTGCTCGCCGGCTTCGCGCTCACCGGCTCGGCCCCCGAGGTCTTTCAGGGATGGTACGGCGGCTTCTCGAGCACGCCGCTGCTCGCATTCGCGTTGCAGATGTGTCTCATCCTCGTCACCGGGCAGGCCCTGGCCACGAGCCCCCCCGTAAAACGGCTCGTCCGCTCGGTCGCTCGGCTGCCGAAGCGCACGCCGGCGGCGGCCGGCCTC
>CBDUCC010000094.1:0-11423 GCA_965365555.1 uncultured Myxococcales bacterium
CTGAGGTCCACCACGGCCCCGGGGAGCGTGGTGACTCGGCGCGCCACGGTCTCGTAGCCCTCGAGGTGGAAGACCAGCTCGTGTTCTCCCTTCCCGACCCAGAGGTGGGAGGGGAACCCGTCGAGCTTGCCCGCCGCGGCGACCTCCAGTTGCTCAGCAAACGGGAGCCGCTGAGCCACAACAGCTGGTTCCACAACCACCCACGATTCGTCGCAGGGAAGCGGTCGACGAACTATCTGTACATGCATCCGGCCGACGCTGAGCGAATCGGCGTGCAGTCCGGTGCCATGGTCGAGGTTCGAAGCAACGTCGCGTCCGTTCGGGTTCCGGTGCAGATTACCGAGGAGATGATGATCGGCGCTGTCGCTCTGCCGCACGGCTGGGGTCACCAAGACGCGGACGGCCTCACCGTCGCGAGTAAGACGACGGGCGCGAACGTTAACCTCCTCGCAGCGGACGGCCCCGAGGCGCTCGAGTACTTCTCGGGGATGGCCAAGCTCAACGGAATCTGGGTCGAGGTTGCACCGTATCAGGCAGTATCGGGGGACTGACCACCAAACCGCGACTCGGACTATTGTAAAAGTTCTGTCATCGCGCCCGAGTGCTCTCGTAACGCCCAGATCGGTCTGCCATACAGCAAGACAGGCGCGCGACGCGCGGGGAGACGCGATGATTAAGCGAATGATAGGTCAGACCTTTCTAAAGGCCACCGGTTGGAAAGCCGTTGGTGAGCGCCCCGACAGCGACCGATACGTGATCATCGCGGCACCCCATACCTCGAACTGGGACATGCCCTTCATGTTGGCGTACGCGTTCGTGTACGACATCCCCGTCCGCTGGATGGGCAAGCACACGCTGTTCAAGGCGCCCTTTGGACCGTTCTTCCGGCGACTCGGGGGGATTCCGATCGTGCGTCATCGGGCGGGCGGAGTCGTCGATCAAATGATCGAGCAGTTCGAAAAGAACGAGTCGCTCGTCCTGATGGTGCCGGCCGAGGGCACTCGCTCCCATGTTGACTACTGGAAGTCCGGCTTCTACCGGATCGCCCGCGCAGCGGGCGTCCCGGTCGTGCTGTCGTATCTCGACTTCGGCAAGAAGGAAGGCGGCATTGGTCCTTCGCTCGAGATGACAGGCGATGTGAGCGCCGACATGGACAGGATCCGGGCGTTCTATGCAGGGATGCAAGGGCTCAGGCCGGAGAACGTCGGCGTGATTCGCCTCCGCGAAGAAGACGTTGCGGAAGTCCTCGAGCACGACGGCGACGACCCCGAAGACCTCGATCGCCTCGCGACCAACCTGTAACGAAACCGCCGTTCGGCCGTTCTTTACATCGACCCGACGATCCGCGAAGGTCGAATCCTGCTCGGCCGAGTCGCCGAGAATGACGGAAAGGCGCTGAATGAGCGAGGAAAACGCCCGCTGGCTGAAGGTTCTCGACCTCGACGAGCTGCCCGAGGGGCGCGTGAAGCCGGTCACGTGCAAGCACCGAACCCTGTGCCTCACACATTACGAAGGCGAGTACGCAGCGCTCGACAACAAGTGCCCCCACCAAGGCGGACCGCTCGGCGAGGGCTCGATCGAGAAGGGCTTGCTGCGCTGCCCCTGGCACGGATGGGACTTCGACCCGATCACCGGTAAACCGCCGGGTGATTTCGATGACGGGGTCGAAACGTTTCCCGTCCAGGTCCGCGACGACGGCGTATACGTTTCCGTTCCCGAAGAGAAGCCGCACGTCCGGACTTCGAGCGACGTGATGGTCGAGACGCTGGTGAACTGGGGGGTGAAATGGGTCTGGGGGATGGTGGGCCATTCCAATCTGGGATTCGCGGATGCGATGCGGCGCCAAGAAGAGAAGGGCAGACTCGGCTACTTCGGGATCCGACACGAAGGAGCGGCGTCGTTCGCGGCCTCCGCGTACGGCAAACTCACCGGGCGCCCCGCCGCCTGCTTCTCGATCGCCGGTCCGGGCGCGACGAACATGCTGACCGGTCTCTGGGATGCGAATGTCGACCGCGCCCCGGCACTTGCACTCACCGGACAGGTTCCAACGAAGCTCATCGGCCGCGGTGCCTTTCAGGAAGTGAACCTACGCGAAGCCTACGGCGGGGTCGCCACCTATACGGCCGTGCCAGCCAAAGACTCCGACTTCGCCGAGATGGCGAACCTTGCCTGCAAGCACGCCATCGTGGAGCGGGCCGTGTCGCACATGGTCCTGGCTGATGACGTACAGGTCGTAGAGACCCCGGACACCGAGGCTGGGTCACCGGAAGGACGCCTCACTCCTCGGCAGATCTCGCCTCCTGCCGAGGCCCTCGACGAGGCGGTGCAGAAGATCCGCGAGGCTGAGCGTCCCGTGATCATCGTCGGACACGGGGCACGGTTCGTCATGGATTCCGTCCTCGCGCTGGCCGAGAGCCTCCATGCACCGGTCATGACGACCTTCAAGGGCAAGGGGCTCATCGCCGACGATCATCCCCTTGGATGCGGCGTCCTCGGCCGAAGTGGAACACCGGTCGCGAGCTGGGTCATGAATGAAGCAGACCTGTTGATCGTATTTGGTGCGAGTTTTAGCAACCACACCGGCATCACGAGCTACAAGCCAATCGTTCAGGTCGACTTCGACCCGATGACGCTGGGGCGCTTTCACTCGGTCGCCGTGCCCGTCTGGGGCGAGATCGGGATGACGGCAGGACTCCTCCGAGAGCGTCTCGGCTCCACTCAGGCGGTCGATCAGCGTCCTGACGTCACGGAGCGCTGGCGAATCTGGCGTGAAGAGAAGAAGCGCCGTCTCGAGGAGACCGACGGAGGAGGCGTTCACTCAGCGGCTATCTTCGAAGCCCTCACAAACGTCGTACCCGATGACGCGATTCTCACAGTCGACGTCGGGAACAACACCTACTCGTTCGGTCGGTATTTCGAGTGCAAGAATCAATCGGTGTTGATGAGCGGGTACCTCGGCTCGATTGGGTTCGGCTACCCGGCTGCGATGGGGGCCTGGGCAGCCACCCAGGAAGACGACTCACCCTTCTCGGGGCGGAAGGTCATCGCCATCACTGGAGACGGAGGCTTCGCGCAGTACATGGCCGAGGTCACCACTGCCGTTAAGTACGGCATGAACATCACCCATGTGCTTCTGAACAACAGCGAGCTGGGCAAGATCAGCAAAGAGCAAAGAAGTGCGGACTACGACGTCTGGCAGACCTCGCTTCGGAACCCGAGCTTCGCAGAATACGCGGAGCTTTGCGGCGCCCTAGGGATCCGCGTCACCGAGGCGTCCGAGCTCGAAGGCGCGCTCGCCGAGGCGATTGCTCACGAGGGGCCTTCGATGGTAGAGGTCCTCGCCGATCCGCTGCTGGTGTGAACAGAAAGACTTCGTCATGAGCCTCACGCAGTTACGAACGGGAAAGAGAGTTTCGGTCGCCAAGTGGAGCGAGCTCGAGGACCGTACTCCAACCTATGCGCTCGTCGCTGACGTCGATCTCGTCGTGCTCCGCCATGACGACGAGGTTTCAGTCCTGTACGGACGTTGCCTGCACCGCGGCGCGCTGATGGCCGATGGTCGCATCGAAGGCGACAACATCATCTGCGGGCTCCACGGATGGGATTACCGCTACGACACCGGGGTGAGCGCCTACAACAACCAAGAAGCGCTCCACAAATTCGAGGCATGGATCGACCCGAACGAGGACGAGGTGCTTGTGGACGAAAACGAGGTGCGCGCGTTCGCGGAGGCTTCCCCGCAGCCGTACGACCGCGATGCGTACCTCGGGCTCTATGCCGATGTGCATGGGACCGAGGACGAGCCCTTCAACCGACACATCCAGGAGTTGGCACGTCACGGTCTCGAACGAATGGGGCACGACGGGCCGGTCTCCGCGATGGGCGTCTCGCGCTTGGAGCTTCCCTGTTGGGATGACGTGCTCCTGCTGACGGCTCAGCTCGCCACCAAGCCGCTCCTCGGCAATGTCGGGGTTGGCACCGAGGTCGTGATCGGACCCAACGCGAGGAAGCCGCTCCGGCTAGAGATTCCCCTCTTCGTGAGCGACATGAGTTTTGGGGCGCTGAGTCGGGAGGCCAAGGTTGCGCTTGCCAAGGGTGCGCAGCTCGCCGGCACGGGGATCTGTTCGGGCGAGGGCGGGATGCTGCCCGATGAGCAGAAGAACAACGAGCGCTACTTCTACGAGTTGGCTTCGGGTCGATTCGGCTGGGATCTCGACAAGGTCAAGGCGGTGCAGGCTTTTCACTTCAAAGCCGGTCAGGGAGCCAAGACCGGCACCGGCGGACATCTGCCTGGCAAGAAGGTCACCGAAGAGATCGCCGAAGTCCGAGGGCTCGAGCCGGGCGAGGCTGCGATCAGCCCCGCCACCTTTGCCGACCTCGACGGACCCGCGGACTTCCGAAAATTGGCCGAAGATGTGCGAGAGGCGAGTGGCGGCATCCCGATCGGATTCAAGTTGAGCGCGCAACACATCGAGAACGACATCGATTTCGCGCTCGAGGCGGGGGCCGACTACATCATCCTCGACGGGCGGGGTGGTGCGACGGGCGCAGCGCCGGACCTGTTTCGAGACAACATCTCGGTGCCAACGATGCCGGCTCTTGCACGAGCCAGGCGTCACCTCGATGCGCGTGGGCGGTCGGAGGTCTCGCTCATCATCACCGGCGGACTGCGAACCGAGAAGGACTTCGTGAAGGCGCTTGCCCTCGGCGCCGATGCCATCGCCGTTTCGAACTCTGCGCTGCAGGCGATCGGCTGTCTGGGCATGCGGGCTTGCCTCACCAACCACTGCCCGGTCGGGATCGCGACACAGAAGGACCACCTGCGTGCGCGACTCGAAATCGACAAGTCCGCACACCGACTCGAGCGCTACTTCAACGCCACGGTCGAGCTGATGAAGGTGCTTGCGCGTGCCTGTGGGCATCGTCATCTCTCGGAGTTCGCAGTTTCTGATCTCACCACCTGGAGCGCCGACATCGCGAAGCTCACGGGCATTCGTTACGCAGGGGTCGAAGCGCCGTGACCTGGCGTCCGGTGGGCGCGGTGCTTCCCAGCGAGCTCACCGAAGCGCGCCTCCTTTCAGCTCGCCGGGGTCACGACCTCCGAAGCGCTGAGCTGGCTTCATGACCGGATGGACCCAGTCGCGTCGGCTCTCGAGCTGCCGTCCCACGAGATGCCGTCGCACCCGCTCGCCAATGGCGCGCCGTTTTCCGAGGGCAGCCCCGCGGCGCGCTCGGAGCTCGCCGCTTGGTTCTCGAACGCGAATTCGGCCCTTCGTGCCGCCGTGGCCGAGCAGTCGGGCGCCTCGCTCGTCCGTTGTTGGCCTCATCATTTCGACGTCGCAAGACTAATCACGCTCGATCCCGACGAGGATTCGGAGGAGGCGCGAAGCATCGGGATGGGCTTCTCCCCGGGGGACGACTTCTACGATGAGCCGTAGTTCTATGTGAACCCATGGCCTCGCCCATCCGCGGATGCCTTGCCAACCTTGGAAAGGGGCGGCCCGTATTGGCACACCAAGGACTGGACGGGGCTCGTCCTCAGGGCCGGCGCGATCGTCTCGGAGGCGCCGAGCCAACGGCCGGAGCTCGTCGCGCGTACCCTTCGCGAAGGCATGGCCGCGTGCCAAGGCCTCATGGCGCGCTAGCGGCCGAGAAGCAAGACGCCGACACCGGCCGCGATCGCCAACACCTGAGGCCAGCCGGGTAGGGCGGGTCGTTCGTGCTCGTGGGCCCAGTCATGCGTAACGACGTGCAACAGCAGCCCGCTGACGGCGGCCTCGATCCAGGGCTCGCCTCGGGTCCAATCACCGAGTGAGGTCTGCTGGGCCAGGACGACCCCGAGCACGCCGATCAGCGCCAAGCCGATTGCGCGACGGATGCCGCTCTTTCGGCCGTGGGCTGCGGTGAATGCGAGCGTGATCAGCGCGGTCACCGGCACCGAGTGTGCCGCGATCGCGGTCAGCGTGTCGCCGTGGTGATGTCCGGAGTGCGACTCGCCGGTGAACGCTCCAAGCGCGAAGCCATCGCCGAGCTTGTGAAGGGCAAGTCCCCAATAGCTGAGCTCGAGACCCTTCGTCGACGAATGGTCGTGCTCCGGGTCCTCGTGTCCGGCGCGCTCGATCAGCCAGGGAGTCAGAAAGGCCGCGGCGACGGCTATCAGAACCAAAGGGCCGCCTGCACTCATCGCATCGGGAATGAGGCGTCCCACGACGACAGCCACTGCCGAAACGATGGCGAAAGTTCGAATGGCATCGAGCCAGCGTCCGCGGCCCGGCGCCAGCAGTCCGAGGACTGCACCCGCTGCGACGGATCCCACGACGATCGTGATTGGCCACCACACGGGGTGGGCTTACCACACCCGGAGGGCTTCTGGATCGTCAGAAGGTGAGGGATTCCGCGTCTTGGGCGGCTTCCTTGGCGAGCTGCTCTTGCGCGCAGACGGCACAGGCGAGTGCTTCCTTGGCGATCTCGTACCCGGCGCCTCCGGGATCATCGTGGAAGCGTGACCGACGGCTCGAACGGGCTCGCTGTGCTTTGCTGCGGCTCGGGTATTCGGTGGGACGACGCTCGATCACCACCTTCGTCGCCCGCTCACCGGGGAGCGACACTCGATTGCAAAGCTGACATCGGTACATTCAGGCACTCCTCATTTCGAGAATCGGCTGTCTGTCACATGCGCCCGGTCTGGGCAAGCCGAGGCCTAGGCGCCGAGAAGCCGAGCAATTTCAGGGGCGGCGTAGGTCAGCACGGCGTCCGCCCCCGCTCGCTTGAAGCACACCATGCTCTCGACGATCACGTTGTCCCAGTCGAGCCAGCCCCGATCGGCAGCACCTCGCAGCATCGCGTACTCGCCGCTCACCTGGTACGCGAACGTCGGCAGGCCAAAGGCCTCTTTCACACGGCGAACGATGTCGAGGTAAGGCATGCCCGGTTTGACCATGACCATGTCGGCGCCCTCGGCTACGTCGAGCGCGACCTCCCGGAGCGCCTCCTCGGTGTTTGCCGGGTCCATTTGATAGGTGCGCTTGTCGGCGGTGCCGAGGCTCTGCGCCGAGCCGACCGCATCTCGGAACGGCCCGTAAAAGGCCGAAGCGTACTTCGCCGAGTAGGCGAGGAGGCTGACCTCGGTGAGGCCCTCGTCATCGAGCGCCTTTCGAATCGCGCCGACGCGGCCGTCCATCATGTCGCTCGGGGCGATCACGTCGCAGCCGGCCTGCGCCTGGACGAAGGCTTGTTGGCAGAGCACTTCGACGGTTTCGTCGTTCAGGATCTTACCATCGCGGACGATGCCGTCTTGGCCGTGCGTCGTGTACGGATCCAGTGCGACATCACAGATGACCCCGACTCCGTCGTGCTTCTCCTTGATCGCACGGACGGTGCGGCAGACCAGATTCTCCGAGTTGGTGGCCTCTTTGCCGTCGGGGCTCTTCAACTCTTGGGGCGTAACCGGAAAGATCGCGACGGCCGGAATCCCGAGTGCCTTCGCTTCACCGACGGCCTCGACGACCAGGTCGATGCTCAGTCGTTCGACGCCGGGCATCGACGGCACGGCCGTCCGCTCACCGACGCCTTCCTGTACGAAGAGCGGCCAGATCAAATCGTCCGCAGAGACATGGGCCTCGCGGCTGAGCCGCCGTACCCATTCGTCGGCGCGATTGCGCCGCATCCGAGTCCCCGGAAACATCGCCTTCCCCTGTACGACCATCCCCCTAGCCTAGCATGGGGACAGGCTACACACTCAAAACCCCAACCATTCCAATACCATGCAAACCGTAACGCGAATTCTCCCTCCGCCCGCGTCCCGGCGCCGCCCAGATCGGCAGGATGGCAGCTCGAAGCCCCAGCGCTATCCTTCTCGCGTGAGGATCCTGTTGCTGGTGCTGAGTGCCTCCCTTTTGGTTGCGGCGTGCACCACGACCATGACGGGCCGCCGTCAGCTCACCCTAATCAGCGAAGACAAGATGGACGCGATGGGGATCGCGGCATTCGCCAGCCTCAGACGGGAAGGCAAGCTCAGCGAGGACCCTGGTGTGACCGAGTACGTCGTTTGCGTCACCAAAGCCATTCTCGAGGTGATCCCGCCCGAATACGTACCCGACGACGGATGCGTGGAGTTCCTCGTGTTCGAAGACAACACGCCCAACGCCTTCGCACTACCGGGCGGCAAGATCGGCGTCCACTCCGGCATGCTCGAGGTCGCGACCACCCCCGGACAGCTCGCCGCCGTACTCGGGCACGAGGTATCCCACGTGCTGTTGAATCACGGCAACGAGCGCATGTCCCAGTCGATCCTCGCCGACGCCACCGTCAACGCCGCCTCCGCCGCCGCCGGTGCTGCCGCGCCTCAGTATCAAGACATGATCGTCGGCGGACTGGGCGTGGGCGCTCAGTTCGGCGTCTTGCTCCCCTTCAGCCGCAAGCACGAGAGCGAGGCCGACGAGATCGGTCAGATCTTCATGGCGCAAGCCGGCTTCTATCCGGCTGAGGCCATCGTCCTCTGGCAGAACATGGCGACGCAAGGGGGCGAGTCACCCAAACAGTGGCAGTCGACTCATCCCTCCGACGAGACCCGAATCCAGCGTCTACACAGCAATCTTCCGAGAGCCATGGCGGAGTTCGAGGCGGCGCGCGCCGCCGGCAAGGATCCGCAATGTGAGCCGCCGCCCGACGAATGGATCAATCCGGAAGCACTGCCCTAGGCGTGTTTGTCGATGAAGGCCTGCGTTGCCGTCCCGATCTCGGCTGGTGAGTCTTCCTGGATGAAGTGGAGGCCCTTCACGGTGAGCTCTTCCTGGTTCGGCCACGTCCGTGCAAACTCCCGTTGGTCGCCGATGAGAATGCTGCCCGGTTCGGCGTTGATGAAGAGCTTTGGGAGCGCCTCGCTTCCGGCCAACCACTTCGAATACGTGTCGACGATCTCGTGCACGTCCGGAGGCTCACCTCCGATGGGAATCTGTCGCGGCCAGGTCAAGGTCGGCCGTCGTGACTCGCCGGGCTCGGTATATCGGGCGCGGTAACGGCTCATCTCCTCGTCCGTGAGCCGCCGCATGATCGACTTTGGTAGGATTCGCTCGATGAAGACATTCTTGTCGAGGATGATCTCCTCGCCTGCGGGAGACCGCATCGCCTGAAAGATCTTACGTGCCGCCTCCGCCCAATGGGCCCAACTCGAGAGCGGCTGAACGATGGCCTCCATGTAGACGACGCCGCGCACTTGTTCCCGATGACGGTGCGCCCAGTCGAACCCGAGCCCCGAACCCCAGTCATGAATGACGAGGAACAACGGCCGATCGCCGACGACCGCATCGAACCAGGCGTCGAGGTATCGTCGGTGGTCGACGAAACGGTAGCCCGAGCTACTGGTTCCCGAGTCGCCCATGCCGATCAGATCCGGTGCCAAGCAGCGAGCCGTCGGCGTGACCTTCTTGATCACGTTGCGCCAGAGGTAGGACGAAGTCGGGTTCCCATGCAGGAAGACCGCGATGGGTCCGTCGCCTCCGGTGTCGACGTAGGACATCTCACTGTCTTCGACGGCAATGCGCTTTCTCGGGTGGGGGTCTTCCGCTGAGATCTCAGTCATGGTGTATAGTCGGAGCAATGAGCGATGTCCGCAACTGGGTTCGACCCGAGAGTGAGTTTCGCGTTCCGTACGACGGCGGCTTCCGGATTGCGAGCGCCGCGACCGGACCCGCCGGCGACGTCGACAAGCTCGAGCTCAAGGTGGCGCGACGCGAGCGAACCCAATCGATTCGAGACCTCCAGCGAAAGCTCTATGCCGATGACCGGTTCGCGGTCCTTTTCGTCTTTCAAGCGATGGACGCCGGTGGCAAAGACAGCACGATTCGCAGCGTGTTCACCGGAGTGAATCCAGCCGGCTTTCAGGTCTCGTCCTTCAAGGCGCCTTCCCACGAAGAGCGGGATCACGATTTCCTCTGGCGCATCGCGAAGCGACTCCCAGAGCGCGGTCGCATCGGCGTGTTCAACCGCAGCCACTACGAGGAGGTGCTGGTCGTTCGAGTTCACCCCGAGTTCCTCCAATCACAGAAGCTGCCCAGCTACGATCTCGAGACCATTTGGAGCGAGCGTTTCGAGTCGATTCGCAACTTCGAGGGTCACCTCGCCAAGAACGGAACGGTCATCGTGAAGTTCTTCCTCAACGTCTCCTTCGAAGAACAAAGGCGACGCTTTCTCCGACGGATCGACAAATCGAGCAAGAACTGGAAGTTCAGCGCGGCCGACGTCGACGAACGTGAGCGTTGGCCGGACTACATGCACGCTTTCGAGGAGGCGCTGAACGCCACATCGAGGCCGTGGGCACCGTGGTATGCCATTCCCGCGGACAACAAGCCCTACATGCGGTTGCAAGTTGCCCGAATCGTCCAGGAGACTCTGGAAGGTCTCGGAGTCGATTTCCCAAAGCTGGACGAGGAGGGAAGGGCAGCGCTCTCGGAATGCCGAGCGCGGCTCGAGAAGTCATGACCAAGGCTCCACCGGTCGTGCTGACGGTTGCAGGCTCCGATCCGTCCGGCGGTGCAGGGATTCAAGGAGACTTGAAGACGATTCATCAGCATGGCGGCTACGGCGCGGCCGTGCCGACCTTGATTACCGTCCAGAACAGCTTCGGCGTCGAGCAGGTCGAGCACCTGAGCGCCGACCTGGTGCGCTCGCAACTCGCGAACTTGCTCGGCGACATCGAGCCTCGCGCCGCAAAGACCGGAGCTCTCGGCTCACGCGCTGTGATCCACGTGTTGGGCTCGGTCATCGCTCAAACGGACTTTCCCTGGGTCGTCGATCCCATCTGGCTGCCTAGCCGGGGCCAACCCTTGGCCCGAGGCGACGTCATCGATGCCTACAAGGAGGCAATCCTTTCCCGTGCTGCCTTGGTCACGCCGAACGCTCAAGAGGCGGCCTTGCTGGCAGAACGGCCCGTCCGAACCGTCGCGGAGGCCCGGGACGCCGCACAGGCCATCGGCGAGCTCGGCGCTGCGGCGGTGCTGGTGAAGGGTGGCCACTTGGAAGAAGAGGATCGGGGGACCGATGTGCTCCTCTTCGAGGGAGATCTTCACGAGCTCCGCCCAGGCGAGTTCGTTGCCGGCGAGTTCCATGGCACGGGCTGCGCTCTCTCTGCGGCAATCGCAACACGTCTTGCGTTCGGGGAGCCCCTTCCCGAAGCCGTCCGCAAGGCCAAGGTCTGGCTCAGCGCGGCGCTCCGCGAAGTGTTTCGGGTCGGCAAAGACGCATGGCCCATCAATCATCTCGTCGAGGTGCGCGACAAACCTTGAGCGGCTTCGAGCTTTTGGCGGCGCTTTTGTTGCCCCCCGTTTTGCGAGGCTGCTACATGCATCGGGTTCTCGGATGGCGCGTCGTCGGAAGAAGAAGGGGGCTCCGCAGATCGAGCTGCCCATGGACAGCATCGAGGACGC
>CBDUCC010000095.1:0-11256 GCA_965365555.1 uncultured Myxococcales bacterium
TCGCTTCCGCCCGAGGTCTTTCCCGCCTCGCTCGAGGTGGCGCTGGTGCCTGGTGTGACCCGCGAGCGCAGCGATTCCATCGCGAGCCGTCTCGCACAGTTCCGGGCGGTCAGCGACGTCGAGAGCTACCGAAGCTGGTTTCAGAAGCTCGATCATCTGCTCTGGGGCGCTCGGATGTTGGCGGTCGGACTTGCCGTGCTCGTCGTATTCTGCGTCGTGGCCGTCATCGGCAACACGATTCGTCTGGCCGTGGCACGCCGGCGCCAGGAGATCGAGGTCATGAAGCTATGCGGGGCCACCAACGGCTTCGTGCGAGGACCATTCGTGCTCGAAGGGATGTTCCAGGGCTTCTCTTCGGCGCTCCTGGCCGTCTTGGCGCTCCTGGTCGGCTACCTGATGCTGCACGAGTCGGTCGATGGGACCCTCGCCGCGCTGACCGGAAGCCGGGTGGTCTTCCTGAGCGCATGGACCCTCGTGGCATTGCTGGTTGGGGGCGCAGTGATCGGGGCCATCGGCAGTGCACTTTCCGTACGACGTTATCTCACGGTGTGACATGAGCGCTCAGGGTAGACTCTTCGCATTCCTCGCCCTCGGATTCCTCGGAGCCGCTGCTGGGGCCACTGCCGAACGGGACCCTGGGGCCACGGCCCTGACCGACCCGGCAGCGATCGAGGCGGAGATCGCCGAGAACCTAGCCCGCGTCGAGCATGCACAGACCCGTCAGGCGCAAATCGATACGGAGATCTCGGGTCTGGCTGGACAGCGCGAAGAGGCCGAGGGCCGCCTTCACGAGCGGGCACGTGCCCTCTACCGAGTTCGGAGGGCCGGCATGCTTCCGGTCGCGGGAGGATTCGACGCGTTGATGGCGCACCTCGCCCGCGTCCAGCGCCTTTCCCGAATGGTGAAGAGCGACCTCGATACCATGGAGTTCCTCGAGGATCGCGGAGCTGCGCTCCGAAGCGAGAAGGGCGAGCTAGCCGAAGCTCTTCGGGAGGCGCAGATCGAGCTCCGGGCACTCGAAGCGCGCAAGAACGACATCGAGCAGAGTCGCCAAAGCGCTACCCTCTTTCAGGAGACGCTTTCCGGAGAGCCGCAGGACGCGCCGAGCGAGGATGGCATGAGCTACGGCCGGATCCGTGTGTCGGGCGACATGGACGACCTCGGCGAGGGCTTCGCAAGCATGCGAGGGCAGCTCGCGCTTCCGGTGCAGGGCTCGATGCGGATCGGTGAGAGCACGCGTGAGGGGGCTCCAGGGCTGGAGTTCTACGGGCGCCCGGGGGGGCCGGTCCGGGCCGCCGCAGACGGGAAGGTCGCCTTCGCCCGCCAGTACGGAGCCTACGGACTGATGGTCATCCTGGATCATGGCGGCAGTTTCTACACGGTCTATGGCGGCCTCGGGAGCACCGACGTGCAGGTCGGGGACTGGGTCGGGATGAGTACCCGTCTCGGCGCACTCGACAGCGCCGGCCCCGATGCGATTCTCTTTTTCGAGATCCGCCGGGGGACACGGCCCCTTGATGCGCGAAGCTGGCTCGGGCTGTAAGCTCCGC
This sequence comes from uncultured Myxococcales bacterium, assembly GCA_965365555.1. Classification (GTDB taxonomy): domain Bacteria; phylum Myxococcota_A; class Polyangia; order Polyangiales; family Houyiibacteriaceae; genus SG8-38. Next base: position 1,551 of record CBDUCC010000095.1, read on the forward strand.
TCCTCAGCCTAGAGGAGATGTGATGAGCTACCGGGATTTTCTCAATGGATTTTCGGTGACACCGGCGGGTCGGTGGATCGCCAAGACGATCAACTCGAAGATCGACCCCTTCGTGTACAAGATCAGCGGCGGGCGCTTCACGAGCTCGGGCCCGCTCACGATTCCCCAGCTCACCTTGACCACGGTCGGACGCAAGTCCGGCAAGGAGCGCACCGTTCAACTCGGGTACCATCCGGACGGCGACGACGTTCTCATCGTGGCGAGCAACTTCGGAGGACAGAGCCACCCGGCCTGGTCCTACAATCTCGACGCGAATCCCGACTGCAAAGTACGCCTTGGCGCCGAGGAGAAGAAGGCCGTGGCCTCGAGGCTCACCGATTCCGAGAAAGCCATGCTCTGGCCCGAAATCGAGCGTACGATTCCTCAGATGAAGTCGTACAAGGTTCGGACGAGCCGAAACATCAAGGTCTATCGACTCCGGACGGCCTGAAGACTCCGGCGGACGCGGCCGCTTGCGACGGGGCCACCTTGTCGCACCATTGGACCATGAAGCGGTGGTTGGCTCTTTCGGTGCTCGGCATTTCTCTCCTCGGCTTGCACGTTCCGCAGGCGCAGGCGCGAACCTACAAGATCAAAGGCGAGGTGCGGGCGCAGTCCGGCGGCTATCGCCACGTGGTGATCATCAAGAACAAGTCGCGCGACTGGCTGACCTGTGAGGTATGGACGGACGTCGATCCGATGCCACACCACAGCGCGAGGCTGGGGCCGCGAACGTCTCGAGAGGTCATCATCCGCACGATGACACCCGAAGACGAGTTCACGCCATTCGGATTCTGTCGCAACAACCTCTAGCGAGCGACGGCGCCGAAGGTCTCGGTGTACGCGAGTAGCGACTCGAGGTCTTCGTTGCTGATCTTGTCGGGACCGAACGCAGGCATGTCATCGGCACCTGCGCGAACCTGCCAACGCATCTTGGCCGGAGAGTAGCCTTCGCCCGCGATCTCTGGACCGTCGCCCTTGCCGCCGGCGCCGGGATGGCAGCCCTCGCAGAAGACTGCGTACACCTCTTTGCCCCCTTCGACGTCGGTCGACGTCAGCGGGTATTGGAACTGCTCGACCGTGTAGGCGGTCGTGCCGCCACTTCCCGAACCGGAGCAACCGAACGCAATGACCAACAGGCCTCCCAAGAGACCCAGGATCCAATTCTTCCCCATGCGACTTCCCTTTCGTGGAACGCCTCTACGGACGCGGCGCTCCGTCATTCCCCTTACGGCGCAACTGTAGCAGCTTTTGCCGTTGAACCCGAAACGCCTCTGATTCGTCCACCACCCGATCGCTGTGACAGGCCGCTTTTTCCGCGTCAGCGACAGCGTTCTGGGTCTTGTTCGCGAGGCGATGGATTTCTTCGGGCGAGAGATGGCCGCGCGTGCGGAGGATTTCTTGCTGTTCCTCGGTCAGAGCCGGGGATTTCATCACGCGCTCCCGCTCGAACCCGCTGGCCTTGCCGGATTCAAACTCGACGATCTCTTTGGAGATCCGCACCGAGCACCAATCGTGTCCGCACATCGCACAGAAATCGGTGTCGACGTCCAGGTCCTCGTCGTGAAACGCACGTGCCGTGTCCGAGTCGAAGGCGAGGTCGAAGTGCTTCTCCCAGTTCAGGGCGGCCCGCGCACGGGTGAGGTCATCGTCCCAGTCGCGCGCTCCGGGGATCCCGAGTGCCACGTCCGAGGCGTGTGCGGCGATCTTGTAGGCGATGCACCCCTGCTTGACGTCCTCTCGCTTCGGAAGCCCAAGGTGTTCCTTGGGCGTAACGTAACAAAGCATCGCCGCGCCATGGTAGCCGGCTGCGGTTGCGCCGATCGCGCTCGTGATGTGGTCGTAGCCAGGAAACACGTCGGTCACCAGAGGCCCCAGGACGTAGAACGGCGCACCGTGGCAGCGCTGCCGCTGGAGCTTCATGTTGAATTCGACCTGATCGAACGGGACGTGACCGGGGCCCTCGACCATCACCTGGCATCCCTTGCGCCATGCACGCTCGGTCAGCTCGCCGAGTCGATCGAGCTCGCCCAGCTGCGCCTGGTCGGTGGCGTCGGCGAGTCCTCCCGGACGCAGACCGTCTCCAAGCGAGAAGGACACGTCGTATTCCCGCATCACGTCGCAGATCGCCTCGAAGTGCGTGAACATCGGGTTCTCTTCACCATGGTGAAGCATCCACTTGGCGAGCAGCGAACCGCCCCGCGAGACGATGCCGATGAGGCGCTTTCGAATGAACGGAAGGTGCTCCCGCGCGACGCCAGCATGAATCGTGAAGTAGTCCACGCCCTGGCTGGCCTGGTGCCTGAGGCTGTCGAGAATCACGTCGAGCGTTAGCTCCTCGATGCTCCGGCCGATGATCATCGAGTAGATCGGGACGGTTCCGATCGGCACGCGTGCGTTCTCGATGATCGCCTTCCGTGTCGCGTCGAGGTCACCGCCGGTCGAGAGGTCCATGACCGTGTCGGCACCCCATCGCTCCGCCCAGCGGAGCTTCTCGATTTCTTCTTCCGTCCCAGACGAAACCGGGGAGGCCCCCATGTTGGCGTTGATCTTGGTGAGGCCGGCGCGCCCAATACACATCGGGTCGAGTTGATGCTCGAGATGGACTTTGTTGGCCGGGATGATCATGCGTCCGGCTGCCACCTCGTTGCGAACCTGCTCTGCTGTGAGGTGTCGCTCGCGCTCGGCGACGCGTCTCATTTGCGGGGTCACGATCCCGAGCCGAGCGTGCTCCAGCTGGGTCCTCGGCCGGAACCCCGCAGGGGCCCTCCACTCGGTGCCGTCGAAATGCCAGTCGTCGGGCATGAAGTCCCAGGCGGTCTTCTCACTCGGGGGAGGCATGCCTGGCGTGTCCGGGGAAGAGAACGTCCGAGGTCCGCCGATCTCGGGCCGGTTGGCGAAGGAGCCGGGCGAGGTGCCAGCGCCTCGGCTCGAGGGATTGTGGGCGCCGTGAAGCGGTAGCTTGAATTCGGTCATCGCGTATCTCCGATAGGGAGGAGCGCGAGGCTCGCTTCCCTACGCCGGTGCAAACCGGATCAGGTTCGACGGGTTCGTCTCAGCCCGTATGGGCGCCCCGAGCGAGTGCCCACCATAGCGCCGCTTCGGTCGAAGCAAAAGGGGCGACGTCGATCAGCCGTCGTGGAACCGAGTGCCGGTGATCGACTCGCTCAGCGCCCAAAGCCGCCCGGCTGGCTCCTCTAGGAGCGCGATCGCCTTCGGTTTCACGACACGGCAGTCCGCGATGTACTCCCCGCTGACCCCGTCGAGCTCGGGGGAGGTGGCCGCGTAGACTGGCCCTTCGTGGCCCCGCGCCTCGTCTTTGGCGAACAGGCGCCATATCGGACCGAGAACCTTCTTTGCGGGTCCGGGATTGTTCCCGAGACCGAGGTTGGTGAAGATCAGACCCGGGTGGACGGCGTTCACGCTGATGCGCGTGCCTTCGACGCGCTTCGCGAGCTCTTTGGTGAAGTAGATGTTGCCCAGCTTGCTGACGGAATAGGGGCCGAGCGGCCAGTAGAAACGCTCGAAGGTTAGGTCGTCGAAATCGAGACGCGCGATGACGTAGCTGTTGGAGGTGACGTTGACGATTCGCGCGGCGTCGGCACGCCGAAGTGCGGGCAGGAGCTTGAGCGTCATCGCGAACGGCGCGAAGTAGTTGACCGCCATCGTCTCTTCGAGGCCCTCCGAGGTGATCATGCGTCGTTGGTTCACGAGCCCCGCATTGTTGATCAAGATGTCGATCGGCCGATCGAGGTCGAGAATGTCGTCTGCGGCGCGCTTGGCTTCCGATAGGAGGGAAAGGTCGGCGATCACTTGCACAGGTTCCGGAGCGCCGGCTTGACGAATCTGGTCGGCGAGCGCGCCGGCCTTCTCTGGGTTGCGCGCGACGAGAACGACGGTGGCGCCTGAGCGCGCGAGCGATACGGCGGTGCCACGACCAATGCCGCTCGTCGGTCCCGTCACGACGGCGGTCTTTCCTTCGAGCTTCGCTGTCGTCATCTGTGCTCCTGTTCGGCTCGTAGTCGGGCGAGCACCGTTTGGTCGCCTCGGACCGGCAGACCCGCCGCGAGATAGACGGCGTCGATCACCCGTGCGTTCTTGACGGAATCGTGAATGGTCGTGACGGGGGGCACTCCGGTGCGGACCGCCTCGGCGAAGGCTTGTAGTTGGGCTCGATAGGTGGAACCGCCGGGCACGCGCTCGCGACGAACGCCTCCGCGACTCGTGACCTTCAGTCGATGGTAAACTTCGGGCTTGATGAAGTTGAGGATTTCGATGGCCCCTTGCGAACCTCGGATCTTCATGGACACGGAGAGGAGGTTGCGACAGCGCATGCCGACGAAGAGACGAACGTATGCTCCCGAGGGAAGGCGCATCGTGGCGCGCATCCAGCGATCGATCAGAGTTCCGTAAAGGCCCGCATGGGCGTCGACTACCGTGGGCTCCTCTTCCATGACGGCACGGATGAAACCAATCGGGTAGCAGCCCATGTCGATGGTGCCGCCGCCACCCATCGCGTAGTCGAAACGAAAGTCCGTAAACGGCCAGTACGCGGAAAAGCTTGCAACGATGTGTTCGACGCGACCGATCTCGCCGCTGCGGAGAATGTCGCGCACACGGTTCACAAGGGGGTGGTAACGAAAGTGCATCGCTTCGGCGACGATGCGGTCGGTGCCTTCGGAAGAGCGAAGTACTCGCTCTGCATCTTGGGCGTTCGCCGCGAGGGGTTTCTCGCATAGAACGTGCTTGCCGGCCTCGATCGACCGGATGCACCAATCGGCGTGCATGCTGATGGGCAGAGGGAGGTAGACCGCGTCGATGCCCGGGTCGGCGAGAAGGGCGTCGAACGAGCGATAGGTGTTCGGGATTCGATGCTTCTTCGCGTAGCGTGCGAGGTGTCGCGCTGGGTGATCCTCCTCGGCCACGGCTACGACGTCGACGGAGTCGAGCCGGTGGGCGTGGCGAATCACCGCGAAGGGGGCGATGCGCGCAGCGCCGAGGATTCCGAGTCGAAGCGGGCCGCTCATCGTGCTCGCGCGGGTCTACCACTGTTGCAATCCGAAAGCGACTGCGGCACAAGGCTTGGGTGAGCTCCGAGCCCCTCTACCGCTCGCGTCCGGGAGGTCATCAAATTCTGCCCGCCTCTCAGTCCGAGGCGACGCAGATCAATGACTTCATCTACCTCTCCGAGGGGCTCTCGAACAGTTACCTGATCGCGACGCCGGAGGGTCGCGTCGTGATCAACACGGGCATGGGATTTGAAGCGCCGGTACACAAGCGGAACTTCGACGCCGTCGACTCGAGTCCGATCCGATACATTCTGCTGACGCAGGGACACGTCGACCACGTTGGAGGCGTCGATCTCTTCGTCGAAGAAGGCACGAAGGTCGTCGCCCAGCAGAACAATCAAGCCCACCAGAGCGACGATGGGCGCATCGCTTCGTTTCGTGCGGTCCGTAGCGGCTTCGCATTCGCCGACGCCATCGCCAAGGCATGGCAGCACATTCAGGAGAACACCGGCGGCGCGATTCCTGCCCAGTCCCGTCCGGTTCCCGACCTGACCTTCGAGGATGAGATGGCGCTCGAGCTCGGCGGGCTGCGGATGGAGCTCCTTTGGACGCCCGGTGGCGAGACCACCGATTCCATGGTCGTTTGGCTTCCCGAGCAGCGGATCTGCTTCACGGGGAACCTTTTCAGCGCCCTCTTTGGGCATTTCCCAAACCTCGTCACGATTCGGGGAGATCGGTACCGAGAAGCCCTGAAGTTCATCGAGTCGGTCGAGCGGGTGAGGGCGCTCGAACCCGAGCTGCTCTTGGTTGGACACCACGGACCGATCGAGGGGGCAAACGTGATTCGGCGAGAGCTCACTCGTCTTCGAGACGCGGTGCAGTTCGTTCACGACGAGACCGTCAAAGGGATGAACCACGGAAAAGACGTTCACACGCTCATGCAAGAGGTCGAGCTTCCCGCCGAGCTCGCGGTGGGCGAGGGCTACGGCAAGGTGTCGTGGAGCGTTCGAGCCATTTGGGAGAACTATGCCGGGTGGTTTCATCATCGCTCCACGACCGAGCTCTACCCGGTGCCGCCGAACGCGACGCACGGCGATCTCGTGGAGCTCGCCGGTGGGGCCGATGCGGTGGCTGTGCGCGCGGCGGGACGCCTGGAGGAGGGTGCGGCGGTCGAAGCGATCCAACTCGCCGAAGTGGCCCTGTCCGCAGAGCCTGCGAACCTCGCGGCACTCGAAGTGATGATTGGTGCGCACGAGGTGCTGGAAGGGCAGAGTGAGAACTTCTGGTTGACCCAATGGCTACGTAAGCAGCTCGACGCCCTTCGGTCCTCGCGCGATGCCGTGCGAAAGAGGGAGACCAAGTCGTGACCGCGCGCCCCTCGGGGCAGGGCGAGAACGGCAACGTCCTCTTCGTCGACGACTTGAGCGCGCCGGTGCTCACGACCACGCAGCGCTCGATCAAATGGCTCGCGTCCCGGCGCCATACCTCGATCACGTTGCAGGGCGTGCTCGATGCAGCGAGGCGAAGGACCGGATTCGACGATTTTGGTCCGCGCGATTTCGAGGCACGACTGCAGCTGTTGGTGGATGACTACAACGCCGATGAAGCACTCGGCGAGATGGGCCGACGAGTCGTATTGGGGGAGCTGGTACGCTATGCAGCCAACCGGCTTCTGATTCAGGATTACCTGCTGCGACATCCTGAGACGCTCGAGGAGCGGATCGGTGCGCCGCTCATCGTGGTGGGTCTCCCGCGAAGCGGCACTACGCACCTCGTCAATCTTCTTGCGGCAGACAGCCGGTTCCGATCGCTCCCGCTTTGGGAGTCGATGGAGCCGCTTCCGAACCCCCACGAGGCGACGCCCTCATCGGCGAGGGTGGCCGCCGCGCGCGTGGCCGACCGAGCGCTTCCTCGGAGGGCTCGCGAGTGGCTGGGTGTTGACCGCCTCAGGGCCGATCCTCGGTACCTTCGCTGCGCGGCGAACTGGGCGGGTATGCGCACGATGGTTCCCTACGTGGCGGCCATGCACCCGATGAATCCCGATCACGTCCACGAGGAGAACGAGCTGATGGGGCCCGACTTCTCGTCGTACATCTTCGAGTGGACAGGCTATGTCCCGCGGTATCGCGACCACTATCTGAAAACGGACCAGACGCCGCACTACGCGTACATGAAGCGCGTGCTCCAGATTTTGCAGCATCGCGACCCTGGGCCTGCGAAGCCCTGGGTCCTCAAGAGTCCGCAACATCTGGAGCAGCTCCCTGCGCTCCTTCAAACCTTCCCCGACGCGACGATCGTCTTCACACATCGAGATCCGGTCGCCGTGATTCAATCGACCGTGACGATGTTGGGTTACGGGCAACGCATCGCCCGGGACACCCTCGATATGCCGGCCCTGCTCGCCTATTGGACCGATCGGATCGAGCAGCTCCTCAGCAAGGGCGTGGCCGATCGATCCTTGTTTCCCGTGGAGCGCTCACATGATTCTCTTTTCCATGAGTTCATGGCGGACACCGAAGGAAAGCTCGACCAGATCTATCGAGCCTATGGCATGCCGCGGACCGAGCGCTCGAGGTCAGAGCAGGCGGCCTTCCTAGAGGCGCATCCACGCGGCAAAGGGGGGCGTGTCCGCTACGATCTGGAAGGTCAGTTTGGTACTAAGCCCGAAGTGGTGAGAGAACGCTTCGGCTTCTACTTCGAACGCTTCCCCGTGCGCATCGAGACATGAGCAGCAAGGATTCCTTTTCCAATGACGAACTGGCGCGATAGAACGCTGACCTACGGCACGTTTCCAATCGTCTTTGGCGTGGCAATGACGGTTGCTGTCGTGGGCATCGGCATCGGCTGGGATCCGGTGATCACGGCGATGGCGCTCACGGCGGCCGTCGTGTTGTCGCTCCTCGTGTTGGAGCGCGCCCATCCCTATCACGAGGGGTGGCTTCGGAGCCATGGAGACGTACGAACGGACCTCGTCCACAATCTCGTCAACTTCTGGATTCCAGAGGTGTATACGGTTCTGTTCGTCGGAGGTTTTGCGGCGCTCGGCGCTCGGCTTTCGGAGTCGCTTGGCGCGACGCTGTGGCCGGCGTCGTGGTCCCTCGTGGCGCAGCTCCTGCTCGCGTTGGTCATCGCCGAGCTCGGCACGTATTGGATTCATCGGCTCATGCACGAGAACGCGTGGCTCTGGCGCTTTCATGCGCCGCACCACAGCGCGCCGCGGCTCTACTGGTTGAACGCGGGTCGCTTTCACCCGCTCGATTTGTTCTCGCAGCAGTTTCTCGCGGTGACGCCACTGGTGCTACTCGGGGCGGATATGCGCGTGATCGCGCTGCTGACCTTGTTCACGGCGATCCACGGACTGTTTCAACACTGCAACGTCGACATTCGGCTCGGTCCGCTCAACTGGTTCTTCTCCATGGCGGAGCTCCACCGCTGGCATCACTCCAAGCGCATCGACGAGGCGAACACCAACTACGGGGCGAACATCATCTTGTGGGACATCGTCTTCGGGACCCGCTACTTGCCTTCGGATCGAAAGCCCCCTACCGAAATCGGCATCGAGGCGCTCCCCGATTTCCCCCGGGGTTACTGGTCGCATCTCACGGCCCCGATTCGCTGGAAACAGATCGAGCAATCCGCCGCCCCGTGCTATGGCAGCCGCGATGACACGCTACGACCCAGCCACGATTGAGCCGAAGTGGCAGGCCTACTGGGATTCCGACGACACGTTTCGAACGCCCGAGGGTGAGGCGCAGCCAAAGAGCTACATCCTCGACATGTTTCCGTACCCCTCGGGGTCGGGGCTTCACGTGGGTCATCCGGAGGGCTACACGGCGACGGACATCATGGCGCGATATCGGCGCGCAAAGGGCTTCGACGTGCTGCATCCGATGGGCTGGGATGCCTTTGGGTTGCCGGCCGAGCAGCACGCCATCCTGACCGGGACGCATCCTCGTGAGACGACGGTGCAGAACATCGAGACGTTCAAGCGGCAGCTGAAGATGCTCGGGTTCAGCTACGACTGGTCGAGAGAGATCGACACAACCGCCCCCGATTACGTGCGCTGGACGCAGTGGATCTTCCTACAGCTCTTCAAGCGTGGGCTCGCGTATCAGAACGAGGTCCCGGTCAACTGGTGCCCGGCGCTTGGCACCGTGCTCGCGAACGAAGAGGTCATCAACGGCCTGAGCGAGCGGGGAGGGCATCCGGTCGAGCGGGTGCCGCTTCGGCAGTGGGTGCTGAAGATCACCGCCTACGCAGACCGCCTGCTCGCTGACCTCGACGAAGTCGACTGGCCGAACAGTACTCGACTCATGCAGCAGGAGTGGATTGGACGATCGGAGGGCGCGGAGGTTCTCTTCGACGTGCCCGGTCAGGATGCGGCCATCGAGGTCTACACCACGCGGCCCGACACGCTGTTCGGGGCAACGTTCATGGTGCTGGCACCCGAACATCCGTTGGTCGAGGTGATCACCACCGAGGAGCAGCGCGCGGCGGTCGACGCCTACGTCGAACAGGCGCGCAACAAGAGTGAGCGCGACCGACAGACGAGCAAGGAGAAGACCGGCGTGTTCACCGGCGGGGTTGCGATCAATCCGGTCAACGGTGCTCAGGTGCCTGTCTACATCGCCGACTACGTGCTTTGGGGGTACGGGACG
>CBDUCC010000096.1:0-11176 GCA_965365555.1 uncultured Myxococcales bacterium
CTCTTCGGCCGGTGCCGGGCGATGTGCCGATCGTTCAGACCCAACATGTCGATCGCGGGGAGCTCGGAGAAGTACGGCAACGCGCCGGCGGCGTCGACTGCTATCAGAGGCTGCTGCTCGCCAAACGCGCGCTTCATGAAGAGTCCGGCGGGCTGTCCCCGCCACATCCACACGTTCCCCTTCGCCTTTGCTCGTTGAGGATCTCGAAACGACACGATGCCGACCTGCGCGACCATCGCCAAGCCGAGGCCAAGCGCGGTGAGCTGCCATTTCGGGGTGCGCTCGACCATCCACCCGAGGACCTCCGCTGCGAGCAGGGCGGCGAGCGCAATCGCCGGAACGAGATGACGGCGTTGGGGCATGTTGTCGCCGCCAATGGAGGTCAGGTAGATCAGCCAGGCGACCAAAGGCAATAGTGATAGCAGCGCACGACGCGCGAACCGCCTGTCGACGGCCGAGACCACGACGGCGATTCCGACGAGTACCAGCAGTCCGAGGAAAGGCCATCCACCGGCACTCACGTAGTCCCAGCCGCGAGCAAGGCGCTCCGCGGTAAGGGCGACCTTCGCGTAGTACGTGTTGGGAACCCAGTCGGAGTAGTAGAGCCGCCGAAACACCAGAAGGGCGCCGAAGCAAACGGCGGGAAAGACGGCCAGGCGGACGGCGATCCACAAGCGCTTGCGGCTCAGCCCGGCTCCGACGGCGACTGCGATGATGACCATGCCCACGAGCAACGGCGCGTCCGGCCGCACCGTGCAGCTGAGCCCGAGCAAAAGACCTGGACCCCAGAGCTGACGCCACCCGAGGTCGTCCGACTCCATCAGCGGACGGCAGAGTACGATCCCCCAGATCAACAGGGCCACGAGGAGTGGGTGCTCGAGTCCCGAGATCGCATAGGCCGCGACCGGACCGGCGCCCGCGAAGGCCAGGCTCGCGCACACGGGAGCAATGGCACGGTTGGGGCGTGTCACCGGGAACGCATAGAAGAGCGCCACGATGACGGCAGACATCCCCACTACGCCGAGCGTCCTCGCGGTCGCCACCAGATCCGTCCCGAGCACGCCGATCCCGGCCACGGTGACGACCCAGAGGAAGTTCGTGAAGCCCTCCACGCGCTCGCCATCGGTCCAGGTAAGCCCTCTCCCCTCGAGAAAGCGCTGCGAGTAGCGAAGGGAGATGAACGCATCGTCTGGAAAGTAGGGCAGATAGCTCAGTGCATGAGCGACCAAGCCCGCGACGCAGAGCAACGCGAGGCCTAGCGTTGCGACCACGACCGCGTTCGCCGGATGGCTGTTCGTCTCTATCATTCGATGGTTCGTTTGGCACAGGATGTATCGGAGGTCTAGAAACGCCAGGCATTGGACCGATTGGCCGCGCGGCCCGTGCGTCACCACCGGGCCTCCTTTTGGACGAGGGTTGGGGTACACTCTGCCGATGACAGCGCGCCTCCTGATGGCCGTCCTGGTGCTCGCCGAGCTCCTTGCTTGCGGCAAGACCAACGAAGCGCAGTTCTCCGAAGGAGCGTGCGCGCAGTTCGGCGTCGACGAGCCGGTTCCCGTGCCGCGCGAGTGTGAGCTCGAGATTGCGGGTGAGGGCGATACCGCGCGCCTGTTCGCCGTGGGCGCGGTGATCCGATACGCAGAGATGGACGACTACGCGAGCTTTTGTACCGCCTGGGACGAGGTCGTGCGCACCCAGGTCTTGCCTTGCCTCGCTACCGACAAGCCCAACCTTCTGGTGTTCCCCGAGAACGCAACGCTCGCCGCCGCCTTCGTGGGCTCTCGGGGCGCCGCAGCGCGAGAAGAGGTAGAGTCTCTTCCCGGTTTCCTCTCCTTGCTTGGCCCCTACGACGCGCCATTTCGGTACTACGAGCAGCTCTATCCCGACACCACGTTCACCGAGCGATTGGTCCTCTCGTTGACCGATACGCTTCACAGGGCGTTTCAAACCTTCCCGGAGATCGCGCGGACTTACGGCGTCTATGTTGCGGTCTCCTCGGACTTCGCACCGGCGGAGCTGAGTGAGGACCCGGCCGACATTACCGCCTTGGCGGATCCGGATCTCGAGCAGGTGACGAGCGTCTACGTTGCGACCGAAGGCGCTGCCTTCAATTGGGGGATCTACTTCGATCCGGACGGCCGAGAAGTCGGTCGGGTGGCCAAGAGTTACCTGGTGCCGGCCGAAGAAGACCTGTTGAGCCTCACGCACGGTCCGCTGGTTCAAGCAAAGCCCGTGGAGCTCCCTTTCGCACGAACCGGGATGGTGATCTCGAAAGACGCGTGGATGCCTGGCTTACTCGAGCGTCTCGACGCCTTGGGCGCGCAGCTCATGCTGCAGCCCGAGGCGTTCTCCGGTTGGGCTGTGGAGGAGTTTCAGGGGGACTGGCTTCCGGACATCGTTCGCCAGGCCGGCTGGGCTCACACCCAGCGGCACGCCGGCTTTCGTCACAACGTCACGCCTTGCATCAAAGGAAACCTGCTCGATCTCGTGTTCGACTGTCAGTCGCACGTGACGCAGGTGACCGGAGCCAACCACGCGCCAGCAGCGTTCATCGGTCAGGACCCCTACGCCGGCCTTCCCATCGTGGAGCCCTGGGTCATCGAGGATCCGGGGCCGCCGGCATCGATCGAGGAGCGTCGCGCGATCCTGCGCGACCGCGGAGAACGCATGCTTCCGGGAAGCGGGGATCCGCTCGAGGATAGCTACGAAGCCCGCGCGATCGCCTTGGATGTCGACCTTCCGTCCGATGGCCGCTTCCCCTAGACCGGCTATGGTTCTGCGGGCTAGCGCGGCCCGAGCTCGCCGATCGCGCCACCTCGCTCCGAGCAGCATCATCAACGGTTCCCGACCCTTGCCCTCGGTTCGGAGGCCGCGGTCGTCGCCTGGATGGAAGGCGCCCCCGGAGACGGGCAGATCCGTATCTTCGAAAGTCGCGAGGGACCGCTTCAGGAGGTGGCCCTTCCAAGTCGCCCGGCTCTGCGTCAGCGCCTGCCCCGCGCTGCGGCGGCCTCATCGCGGTCCGCCGTCGTCTGGGAAGAGGAGTCGGAGGCCGGCACGCGGATCGTGATCTCCGTCCGCCGGGACACGGAATGGGAAACCGAGGCGCTGACCGATCCCGCCGTCTCGGAGGCCTGGGCGCCCGATGTGGCCATGGACGCTTCCACAGGGCGCATCTTCGTCACCTGGTTAGACCTTCGCGATGGCGGCCGCGCGAAACCCTGGCTCGCCTGGAGTGACGAGCCAGGCTCGTGGACGTCGTTGCGGGTCGATTCGGGCAACCCGATCGAGAACAATCCCCGAGGCGACGCGGCGTTCGTTCGGGTCGCAGCACGCGACGGCCGTGTGTTCGTTGCGTTCTCGGACTTCCGGGAGTTCAGCTGGGACATCTACTTGAGTGTAAGCGAGGACGGCGGGGAATCGTTCGCCGCCGCGACACGGATCAACCCCACTGCCATGATGGTGACGCCCGTCGGGGGCGAGGCGCCCGTCGAATCAGAGCGCCTTCACGGAGACGTCTCGCTCGGCATCGATCCGACGGGGAACCCTGTCGTCGCATGGACGGAGCGCCAGGACCGCCGCTACGAAAGCCGGGTTCGCCTCTGGCGTGCCGGCGTCAGCCGTCGCATCGACGACGCGCCTCCAGGAGTCGATGCCTGGCGGCCGGCGATCGCGATCACCGACGACGCCGAGATCCACGCGGTCTGGCAGGACCTGCGGAGAGGGACCAATGGCTTGCGGATGGCCAGAGCGCTCGGGCCGGACCTCGAAGTAGCTCCGAGCCTGCGTATCGACGATGCAGCAGAGAATGCGCATGCGTATGCGCCCCTAGCAGCGGCCCGAGGCGAGGAGGTTTGGATCGTCTGGGAGGATCCGAGGTCGGGGTATTCGCGGGTGCGTCTGCTGCGGAGCTCGGGGGACCCCTCCGGCGGCGCTTCTCTGGAGCTCCTCGACTAGTGATGGAGCACCGATGACTTTCCGCGCCGACGACCTCCACTACCGTCTATCGGAGACGAACGAGATCCTGCTGACCAGCGAGGCGGGCGATAAGATTGCAACCAAGGACAACGTCTCTTTTGTCGAGGGGATACCTACCGGACCCCGGGTCGTGGTCCGACCGAACGTGCTGAAGCAGACCATGGCCGGGATCGGAACCTCGTTTACGGAGTCGTCGGCCTTCGTTCTTGCACATCTCGAGAAGGAGCAGCGGGTTGCTGTGATGCAGCGGATCTACGGGGAGGGCGGCGCCAATTTCTCGCTCGCCCGAACCACGATCGGAGCGACGGATTTCTCGGTGGAAGGCCGCTACTCCTACGCAGAGGTTCCCGACGACCCAGCGCTCGAACACTTCAGCATCGCAGTGGACGAGGATGGATTCCCACGGACCCGTCATCCGGGAATCAAGGACGAGTCCTTCGATCTGCTGCCGATGATCAAGGAAGCCCTCACCATCAAGGCCGGCCAGTCGGACGCAGCGTTGAACATCGTGGCATCGGCCTGGACCGCACCCCCTTGGATGAAGGACATCGAAGACTGGTACCTGCCCATGAACGCCGAGAACGACTACCAGGGGACGGGCGGCACGTTGAAGCCAGAGCACGCCCAGACCTATGCGGATTACCTTTGCCGATATCTCGACGCCTACCGGGCCGAGGGCGTGAGCGTCTGGGGGCTGACTCCGGTGAACGAGCCCGAAGGAAACAATGGTCAGTGGGAGAGCATGCACTTCACGCCGGAGTCGCAAAACGACTTCATCAAGAACCACCTCGGGCCGACGCTGCGACAGACGGGTCACGCTTCGGTGAAGCTCTTCGTCTACGACCACAACCGCGATCGACTCGAGGAGTGGGCAGACGCGGTTCTCGGTGATCCAGAGACGGCAACCTATGTCGCTGGCTCTGCCATCCACTGGTACGCCAGCACCTTCCGAGTCTTCGAGGACGTTCTCGATAGGGTCCACGAGAAGTTTCCGGGGTTCTCGATCATCCACACGGAGGGATGCATCGATGCGCTGGGCACCGATGCACCGCCAGGCGTCCTGGATCCGATTCGCTACAAGGAGTCGGACTGGTTCGACAACGATGCTTTTTGGTGGAGCCAAAGCGCGACCGATTGGGCCTACACCGCGACCTGGGCGCCCAGGCCCGAGGACCACCCCATGTACACCCCAGTGCACCGATACGCGCGAAACATCATCGAGAGCATCAACCACTGGGTCGAGGGCTGGATCGACTGGAACATCGTGCTCGATCGTCGCGGCGGCCCCAACCACGTCGGCAACTTCTGCGGTGCACCCATCATGATCGACGTGGAATCTGGCTACGCGTATTACACCCCGGTCTATGACGTACTCGCTCAGCTCAGCCGAACGATTCGCCCTGGCGATCGGGCCGTCGAGACGAGGACGCACCTCCCGGCTCTCGATCAGGACGACTTTCACGCAACCGCAACGCTGAACGACGCCAATCTGCTGAGCGTTCAACTACTGAATACCACCAAGCAACCCATCGACTACGCACTTCAGATCGGAAAGCAGTGGGCGTCGATCTCGATCGCCGCCAATGCGCTCCAAACCGTGCGGGTTCAGCTCTGAGTCGGTGTGCGAATCGGGCCCAGCCGCACTCGGCCGCAAGATTGGAACTGCAATTGGGCGACGGGGCGCTTATGCTCGTCGCGAACATGGACCCAGCGGACAGCGGTTGCAGGAGTGGGGCGAGAGCTCCACGGCTGGGCCGGGAGGGAAGTGGATCATGCGGACGAACGGCATCGGTTTTCTCTTGTGTGCGGCGAGTATCCTGTCGCTCGGGTGCGACTCCGCAGACAGCCCCGAGGCGGCCCAGGACGCGATTCTACGGATGAACGAGCTCCAGGTGCTCGGAACGCACAACAGCTATCACAAGCAGCCTCGGGACTCGATTTTGGCAGCGCTAGCAACCTTCGATTCCCAAGAGACGGCGGACAGCTTGGAGTACACGGCGCTGCCCCTGTCCGAGCAGCTCGAGGCGGGGGTTCGTCAGCTCGAACTCGACATCTTCGCCGATCCCGAGGGCGGGTTGTATTACCCCAGGCGTGGGCTCCAGGTGGTGAACGAGCCGCCGTTTCACGGACCCGACGAGCTCCTGGAGCCCGGTCTCAAGGTCTTGCACGTCCAGGATATCGACTTCGAGACGCACTGCCTGACCTTCCTCGATTGCCTGAGGACCCTGAAGGAATGGTCGGATGCCAACCCGAGTCATTTGCCCATCACGATCATGGTCGAGGGGAAGGAAGAAGAGATTCCCGACCCCCTGAACCTCGGGTTCACGATTCCGCTCTTGTTTGGGCCCACCGAGGTCGACAGCATCGACGAAGAGATCCGACAGGTATTCCCGAGTGAGCAACTGATCCTGCCCGATGACGTGCGGGGCGACTCCGCAACCCTCGAAGCGGCGGTCTTGGCCGGAAGTTGGCCTACGCTGGCCGAGGCGCGGGGCCGATTCATGTTCGTGTTTCTCAACGGAAGCGAAGCGCGAGATCACTACATCGACGGACATCCATCGCTTGCGGGTCGAGTGATGTTCACCAACTCCGAGGAGGGTGAACCCGAGGCGGCCTGGTTGAACGTGAACAACTCACTGACGGATGGAGAGCGGATCGAGAATCTCGTCAGCAAGGGATATCTCGTGCGTACGCGAGCGGATGCGGATACCGAGCAGGCTCGAGCCGACGATTACACCCTGCAAGACGCGGCCTGGGCCAGTGGTGGGCAGTTCGTGAGCACGGACTACGTCGTGCCCAATCCCGATTTCGGAACCGACTACCGTGCTGAGGTCCCCGGCGGATACGATGCCCGCTGCAATCCGATCTCGGCGCCCCCCGGCTGCGACTCTGCGCTAATCCGGCCCTAGACCTCTCCTGGCGCCCGACCCCCACGTGCTGATCCGAATACGATGTCGCCTCCCGTATGACCTCGGATTCGGTGACGTAACGATGACACAACTGTGACCTCCCGAAGACGGGGAGCGCGCTACGTTGTGACCCATGAGTACGTCGCCAGCATCCGCGTTTGCGGCTCATCGCGTTGCCGAGCGATTCGTCGCCCATGGTCCGCCAGTGTCTTTCCGACAGTTGTGCTGCGAAGTGTTGAGCTCGAAAACCAGTTATCTGGTTCTGGACCTGGACGGTACGGTTCACCTCCGACGAAACCTCGGCGAGCTACTTGGCTGGGAGCTCAGCGCACATCGAAGCTATGGTCTTCCGACGATGGAGCGGCTCGAGTCAGGACGACGGAGCGCTCGGTGGCTCGTGGACTGGGGCGATCCCCCTCGCCTCGCTGGCTATGTCATCAGGGCCGCACTCGCATGGACCGTGCCCGGGATGCGCTACCTGGTTTGGGGCAAGCTTGCGGCGCGTTCGCCCCGGCTTCGGCGCGTCGGATTCCGAAAGTTTCGCGGCGACCCGATTCGCAATGCGCAGCAAGGCGTGCAGACCACGCTGATGGACCAGCTTGCCTCGGAGCCACCAGAGCTCGTCCCGGTTCTTATGGAGCGAATCTGGCGGCGCCATCGAGACGATCAGGTGATTACCGCAGAAGACATCGCTTGGATCCGAACGAGCTTCCCGAACATCGAAATCGTGCTTTCGAGTGCGTCACCGCAGCCTGTCGTGAGCTTCGTCGCCAACCGCCTCGGAATCGAGCATGCACAAGGCTCGACGCCGGATCGCATCAACTCGGGCGAGGCGAAGATCGACTTGCTCGAGAAGACCTTCGCTCGGTTCGGACAGCCAGGGGTCGAGGTCGTTGGGATCAGCGATACAGCCCACGGCGACGATCACTGTTGGGCGCAGCATTTCACCCGCGTCGTCGACATCAACAGCCCAGCGCCTTTTCCGCCCATCGTTTCTGAAAGCTCGCCTCTCGAAGAGGTTCACTCAGCGACCGTGCTGTCGCGGCACGAGCTGGAGCAGCGGGCTCTTGATCCGGGCTACCTCGATACGCGACGCAACGGCGGAGGGCCCCCTTGGCGACGGGAGCTCGAACGCCCAGAGCTCCTTGGAGCCATGGATACCGTTCTACAGCGATTCAATGCGATCGTTCGCGACGCAAACCCAGTCGCGGACCCAGTCGACGTTGCCTATCGACTCAGCGTGCTGCGAGAGTCTTCGCGCGCGCAGCTCGCGTAGCCCTTTACCCAGCTCCGCCGACCCGGTTCTCGCGGGGCGCGTTCGTGGGCATCGCCAGTGCGCTGCGCCTACTTTTTGTTGATCGCAGGCGCCGCCTTCGCGGCCTTGGCCGCAGCGTCTCGGCGCTGTTTCTCGTCCTTCGTGTGCTGCTTCTGATCCGCGTTGCGCTTCTTCTGTTTCGGGGATTTGTCGCCCATAGCTCGCCTCCTAGGCTCGGAAGCGAATCGAAGATGGCGCGCCGCCGGGTGAGCGCAGTATCGCATGGGAGCGCCAGCTTGTCTGCTCGAATGCGCGATGAGTCTCTATTCCGACTCAGGATCGTTCGAAAGAGGCCGCCGGAGAATGCGGGCCTGGGACACCTCAATCCGAGCGGGTTGTGTGGCTTCGATGAACTCCGTGAGCGCCGTCACGAAGCGATCGGGCGCCTCGCAATGCGAGTAGTGGCCCACCCCCTCGATGATCTCGAGCCAACTTCCAGGGATCGCCTCGTGCGCCGCATGGGCGTGCTCGACCGGAATGATCCGATCGTTTTCACCCCAGATGATCAGCGTCGGGATTCCCGCCGCGAGATAGAGTTTGTCGTTCGCGCTCACCGCCTGACCTCGCGGGTCGATGACGGCGCGCAGCGTTCGTAGGAACGCGCGCCGCGCCTGCACGTCCCCGAGCGAAGCATAGCTCCGCCAGAGCTCGGGAATCACAGGTGCGTTTTGGAGCTTCTTCCAGAACACAGCCCGCCCAATGGCCTCGACGATGTGCCTCACTGGAGGTGCACAAGCTACGAGCAGCAACGCTTCGGACCCAGGAAGCGTCAGCATCCGAAGGAGAGGGTTGACTTCCTTACCTAGACCGCCCGCATCGACGAGCACCAGTCGCTCACAGAGCTCCGGGTACTGATACGCGAATTGCATGGCGACCCCGCCTCCGTACGATTGCCCAACCACCGTGGCGCGCTCATACCCGAGGCCGATGATCAAATCACGAAGCGTCGAGGCCATGGAGCCGAGCGAGTAGTCGCCCTTGCTCTTTTCCGAATGGCCATGACCCAACAGATCGGGTGCCAGAAGGGTGAAGTGCTCGCTCAGCGCCGGCATCACTTGCTTCCACGTCGTCGCGCTGCCGGCCATGCCGTGAATCAGCAAGAGCAGCGGCCCTTGGCCACCCAGCCGGTACTTCAGGCGCTTGCCATGAATGCTGAGCTCTTTCTGCTCCATCACCTCCGTTTCCTGCCACATGTGCTCTTTTCAGCAAGACCGAGACCGAGCACGAGCGGGGTAGGGGACCGACACCGTCCTGTCCGCCGGTCGAGCGAGCGCGCCGGTCGCGCGTCCACTCGAACGCGACCTTGCCGTCTTTCCATTGGCGAGCGGCCACCTGGTGGTTACGCCTTTGGCGGCCGTCCTTGAACGTCACGTCGAAGATCCATTCCGGGTCGGACCGATCGCCCGCGACGGCGCCACCTCGGAGGCTTCCCTCGCGGAACTCTGCGACGTTGCCGACGAACTCCCCCTCGTACTTTCAGTAGGCGTCTTTGCCATCTTGGGCGTCTCGTGTGTGTTCCTTCAAGACCACGTCTTGCGCTCGTCGAGTTTCGGCGCTTTCTTCGGTTCGGATCCTCGCTCGAGGAACGTCAGCGGTCCCGTGGAGCTCCAGCAAGGCTCTCCGCTGGCTGGGCGAGATTTCAGGCGGTAGACGTCGCACCAGTGACCTCAGCCGAACCCTCGCCTTTGGCTGGGTCCCAGTGGCGAAGCCCAAAGGCGTTCACAGAGCGCGGATGAACCGACTGAGCCCCTCCAGCACCGACTGAGGAATCTCGTGGCCCCCTCGAAACGGAATCCAATCGACATTGAGGCCGTGGTTGCGCATCGCTTCGCAGAGCTCGTGCGCCGCGTCGAACGAGAGCAAGGGATCGCGCTCCCCGTGGCTTTGAAGCACGCGCATGCCGCGGCGAGGGTGCATGCCCGCTTTCCAGGTATTGAGGTCGACCGGGGTGCCGGACAAGATCGCAAGACCCGCCGGCCGAACATCGCGCGTGAAGACGCTGTTACACGCCACCATCGACCCCTGAGAAAATCCGCCCACGATCAGCCGTTCGCTCGGAACTCCGAGCTCGGTCTGGAGCGCTGCGAGCATGCCCGTGACGCGGTCTGTGGCTTCCTTCATGCCGTCGGGAACCTGGTCGGCGTAGCTTCGAGGACCCTCCGACATGGCGGCCTCGGCTCGCGCCAGGTCGAGCATCCACCAGGCGCGCGCACCGGGCATGCCCGGGATCTCGTTTGGAGCCTCTGGGAATGCGAAGCGAACTTCGCGCGGAACATCGAGGACACGCCAGAGTCCCACGAGGTCGGTGCCCGGCGCGCCGAAGCCGTGCATCAAGACCACCAACGGCCCGTCCCCTCCGCCTTCTCGATCCGTGCCGCCGGTCAGACGCACACGGAGGTCGCCAAACGTTCGAACCTGCATCCGCGTCGTCATAGCACCCGTCGAGATAATTGCCGCGGAAGCTCGGTTTGAGGCTGTTCCATGATCGGCGTGGAGGGCGTCTACTGGGTCGAGAGCTCCGTGACGTCGACGACGACCCATTCCGAAGGTCCAACCGTGGCTTCGAAACGTTGCTGGCGACCGAGAACGTTGACCTCGACCACATGCGTGCCCGGAGGGAGTTCGGCGCGAACCACCGCAATGCGTGCGGGAAGGGTCGCCCAGCTCCGCGTGTCCGGTTTGTCGGCTGCCGCCATGCTGGCCTGCGTGATCATCGAAGTAAGCACTCCGAGTCCGCCTTCGCCGCTCGCCTTACCGACGGCGACTCCGGCCCCTGCGCCGACCGCTGCACGCGTGAGCATGCGCGTGACGGCTGCCGCCATGACCCGTCCCCTGCTCTCGTCCCAAGCATGCCGAGCGACGGCGTCGACATTTGCGATGACCTCTGCAGGACGCGCTGCGCCGTCGATGGTCACCAGTGGTGTCGGATATTCAGTGCGCGACGGAGCGAGCTCGGGGTAGTTGACCCAGGTCACCA
>CBDUCC010000097.1:0-11171 GCA_965365555.1 uncultured Myxococcales bacterium
CAGCGCATCGGCAAGCCGTCCAAACGAGGCACTCGATCCGCCAACGACAAGGCCCCTCCGGTGTCGACAAACCTCGCTTCTCACCGCCGATGATGACCTCACCCAGGTTGGGATGACCTCACCCAGGTTGGCGTTCGTCGTCGGGCCCGATGCTAACCGGATGGATGACCTCACCCAGGTTGGATGACCTCACCCAGGTTGGCGTTCGTCGTCGGGCCCGATGCTAACCGGATGACCTCACCCAGGTCGGCGTTCGTCGTCGGGCCCGATGCTAACCGCCAAATGTCGGTTCGCAACGCATTGAAATGAGCAGCGGGCGTCGTGGCGCGCTTTGTGCGTAGCCATCCTTGGCATGACTCAACCTCGCCTGGTGTTAGCCGGCAGCACCGTGATGGTGACTCGACGTACGCTGCGGCGTCATCACCTGTTTCGCCCCGACCTCGCCATCCGCCAGCTCTACCTCTACACCTTGGCTGTGTGTGCTCAGGAGTTTGGCGTGCTCGTTCACGCCGTCACCCTCATGAGCACCCACGAGCACCTGGTGGTGACCGATGCACAGGGTCGCCTCCCCGATTTCCTACAGCGCCTGCACCGCCTGGTCTCCCTCGCCACCAAAGTTCTTCGCAAATGGGAAGGCCCGACCTGGGACCACGAACGGAGTTCCGTCGTGCGGTTGCTAACGGAGCAGGCGGTGATCGAGAAGCTCGCCTATCTGATGGCCAATCCGGTCAAAGCGGGTCTGGTGCGCCGTGCCAAGGACTGGCCCGGCATCACCGTGCTTCCGCACGAGCTTGGGCGACGCACGTTTGTCATCGAGCGTCCTGAGGGGTTCTTCGACCCTGACAATCCCAAGTGGCCGGACCGCATCGAGCTTACGCTCACGCTGCCCCCCGGGCTCGAGCGCGGCGATTCGCCAGAATCGATCCGCCACGCAGTCGCCGAGGAGCTCCATCGGCAGGAGCGCCTGGCCCGCCAGGAGATCCGAGCGCGCGGGTCGCGGGTGCTTGGCCCTGACCGCATACGGCGTCTCTCTCCGTATCGGCGTGCCACCAGCTTCGAGGCACTTCGAGGGCGAAACCCCACCTTTGCGGTCGGGCGCGGACAGCGGAAGCGTTTCTTTCAGGCTGCGGCCGAGCTTTGCGCGTTCCGGCGCGCGTACCGCGTTGCGCTTCAACAGTGGCGCGCGGGGTTTCGAAGCGTCGTATTCCCGCAGGGGACCTGGTGTATGTGCCGGGTGCACGGCGCCATGGTGCAGACCTAGAGAGGGGTAACACACGCGAGAAGCGCTTGGTCCTTCGGCCGGCGCAGCGGAGTATTCTCGCCAGGCGAGCAAAGGCTGCACGGAGGCGACGTCGCGGCCGTCGCCCGTGGAATGCGTGCCCAGGCGCGAGGGCAAACGTGCCCGCACACTCCGCCCCCGCCCAATTTCACCTCGTCGCCTCGTAGCGGATGCCACCTTCCTCTTGCCCCTGTGGCTCAACCCGGGTCGGGCTGTCTGTCGGGCTGTCTCGCAAGTGGTTGAAAGTCCTCCAGAACCCGTGTTAGTCCGATTCTCTGACCATGTCGGACGTGTTTCATGAGCGCTTGTCGGCGTTGGATGCTTCGCTGCTCGGTTTCGAGGAGCGCAATGCCCATTGGCACGAAGCGGCGGTCATGCTGTTCGACGCCAAACCGCTCCGCACCAGCGATGGCGGTCTCGACTTCGAGCGGATCCTCAACAACTACGAGTGGTCGTTCGAGAGAGTCCCGCGCTATCGCCAGCGGATCGCGAGGATGCCCGTCCTCGATCATCCGGTGTGGGTCGATGACCCGAGCTTCAACGTCCGTTATCACATCCGTCAAATCGCGCTGCCGGCGCCGGCGGACGAACGGGTGCTGAAACGCGTATGCGGATACTTGCTCGAGCTGCCGCTCGACATGAACAAGCCGCCCTGGGAAGCGTGGGTCGTCGATGGCCTGCCGAACGACCAGTTCGCAATCGTCATCAAGATCCATCATTGCATGGCCGATGGAATCTCAGGGCTCGCGATCATTCAAACGATGCTCGGTCTGGCGCCTTTCGAACGCGAGGGGCCACCGCCGAGGTGGAGCCCACGGAGGGCGCCGAGCGGCTTCGAGCTCGTCAAGTCCGAGTTGAAGAGGCGGCTTCGCGCCCCACTCGATCTGCTCGCGCCGCTCCGCGATCCAACGCAGGCGCTTCAAGGCGCGCGGGACGTCGTCGAGGGTCTCGTCGAAGCGTCCAGGCTGGGTTGGCGGCCAGCCGCCAACACCCCCCTCAACCCAGGAAGTATCGGCCCGCATCGACGCTTCGATTGGACCGACGTCTCGCTTCGCGAGATCAAAGAGGTCAAGTCGAAGCTAGGCGGTACGGTCAACGATATAGTCCTGGCGACCGCCTCGGGCGCGCTCGGGACGTTCCTCCGCGAGCATCGAACAGCGACCCGAGGCATCGACTTCCGGACCCTGATCCCCGTCAGTGTTCGCGGGAAGAAGGACAAGAAGTTCGGCAACCGCGTCGCGATGATCATGGCCGCACTTCCCGTTGGGGAGAGGGACCCCATCGCTCGGCTCCATCGCGTGATCGAGACGACGCGCAAGCTGAAGGAGTCGAAACAAGCGCTCGGGGTGGCCTGGCTCGAGGAGCTCGCCGACAAGGTGGGTGGGCGTTTCTTTGGCGAGCTCAGCCGTGCCGCGACCAAGATTCGCCCATTCAACGTCGCCATCACGAACATTCCGGGTCCTCAATTCCCGCTGTACTTCCTCGAATCGAAGATGACCGCGATCTATCCAATGATGCCGCTGTTCCCGAACCAGGCCCTCGGAATCGCGGTGCTGAGCTACGACGGTCGCGTGTTCTGGGGTTTCAACGCCGACTGGGACTCGCTGCCCGACGTTCATGACGTCGTCGAAGGTATCGGCGAGCAGTTTCGAGAGCTGCTCGCGGCAGGCGGGGGCGACCGGGTTCCGGCATCGACCGCGCCTCCTGCCGAGTAGTTGTGTCACGGCCCGGAAACGGAGATCGGCGAGGCCTGTCCGCTCAGCTGCATGGCGATGCGGTTCAGATCCCGTATTCGGTCTTCGGAAGGCGGGCGAAGATGGCTCAACCGATAGTGCTTTCCGAGCTTCTCGTATTTGGCTTCTCCGAACCCATGATAGGGGAGAAGCTCGTAGGCCTGGGCGCCACCGGCGCCCCGAATGAAATCCGCGATCGCACGAATCTCCGTCTCGATGTCGTTGAACCCCGGGATCACGGGGGTCCGAACGGTCACGCGAGCTTCCGGAAACTCACGACGAAGGCGGGCGAAATTCTCGAGAATCCGGGTGTTCGATACTCCAGTGCCTTCGAGATGCTTGCTCTCGTCCAGACACTTGATGTCGAAGTAGATCCGATCGGCGGTCGCGGCCACCGCCCCCAGCGTCTTCCAGTTGCAGAGTCCCGAAGTCTCGACCGCCGTGTCGATACCCCGGCGACGCGCCTCAGCGACAAGTGAGACGACGAAGGCGCCTTGCGCCAGTGGCTCACCGCCACTCAGGGTGAGCCCGCCGCCCGAGCGCGCATAGAACGCGTCGTCTTCTTCGACGGCTCGGAGCACGTCGTCAACGGTCATCCACTCGCCGGATGTCTGCAATGCCTCGGGTGGACAAGCATAGGCGCAATCTCCGCAACCATCGCAGCGCTCCCGGTCGATGACGATCTCTCGATCGTCGCCGAGCGAGATCGCCTGCTCGAGGCATACGGAAAGGCATCGATCGCACTCGCTCGTGCCGATGCATCGGTCGCACGATTGGACAAGCTCGACCGAGCGGGAGCGACCCTCGGGATTGGAGCACCACATGCAGGCGAGCGGGCAGCCTTTTAGAAAGACGATCGTTCGGATCCCGGGGCCATCATGAAGCGAGAACTTCTGCAGGTTGAAGACCAGGCCTTTCGGTGTCTCGCTCAAAACGCGTGCTCCGTCCTACGGATGATTTCGTTCTGAAGAGCGGGCGTCAGATCAACGAAGTACGCGCTGTAGCCGGCGACGCGAACGAGCAGATTGCGGTACTTCTCCGGGTCTTGTTGGGCAGCGAGGAGGGTGTCGCGATTGATGATGTTGAACTGGATGTGCCACATCTTCATGTCGCAGGCCGTTCGGATGAGCGAGATGAGCTTCCGAGTGCCCTCTTCACCCGCGATCGACGCGGGCGAAAGCTTCATGTTGAGAAGCCTCGCCGCGCGCTCCTTGTACTGCGCGCACTTGGTGCTGCTGATCGACATCAACGTCGAAGTAGGCCCCTTGAGGTCGCGCCCCTGCGACGGGCTGATGCTCTCGGAAAGCGGCTCGCGTGCGCGGCGGCCGTCAGGAGTCGCTCCGACGACGGCGCCCAGCGGAATATGAGAGGTGACCGAGACGTATCGGAGGTCGAGCTCACCTCCAAACGCCGAGGTGTGTCGATGCGCCAGCTCGGAGAAGTGTGCTTCGATGTCGCGTCCGATTCGGTCGACGGAGGGATCGTTGTTCCCGTATTTCGGCGCATGCAGACACATCTGGCGGACAGCCTCGTGACCGACGAAGTCGTCGTCGAGCGCATGAAGAAGCTCGTTCATCGACAGTCGTTGTTCGTCGAAGACGAGCGCGCGGATCGCCGCAAGCGAGTCGATGACCGTGCCGAACCCCATGACGTCGAAGAAGCCGAGATAGAGTGCACCTTCGATCGGCCCAGCATGGATGTCCGTACAGCTCTTCATGCATAGGTCATGCAGCATCGAAAACATCGGCGAGGCAATGTGCTGCGATTTGAGGGTGTCGGCGACGTGCTGCTGAATGAACGTGTGCTGAACGACGTTGTCGACCTGCTGCGTGAATGCGCCCCAGAGATCTTCGAAGCTTTGAAACGACCTGGGATCCCCGGTCGGGACGCCGACGAGGCCGTCGCCGTAGCAGCGCATGCGGCCGTCGCGCAGGGTCATTTCGAGAATGGCTCCGAGGTTGATCCACGCGCATCCGGTCGCAATGCCTTCGCGGTTGAGCATCTTCGTCTCCGAGCAGCCCGTCACGCAGTAGTCGTTGGCTTCTTCGATGCTGCCACCCTTGGCGACGAGCAGAGGTATGATCTCTTCGTCGCAGAAGAGCTTTGGGAAGCCCGATCCATCTTTGATCGTCTCGGCGATCGCATGAAGAAATGCATTGGGCGTGCGCGCGTGGATCCTTGCTGCAAGGTCGGGATAGTTGAGCGGGAACTCACGCTTCGACTTGAGGATCAGATGCGAGAGCTCGTTGCTCGCGTCGCGACCTTCCGCGGTCAGACCGCCGATCGTCGTTGCCTCCCAATGCGCAAACCCGTCGGTCAGCGACGGCATTCCAGGCTTGGCGTAGACGTCGGTGCTCCTCGCCATGCCAATCCAAATCGACTCGAGCAGCATCAGTGCCTCATCTTCACTGAGCCTCCCTTCGTCGACGTCCTTGCGGAAGTACGGATATAGGTATTGATCGATGCGTCCGTTTCCAACGACTCCGCCGATCGCCTGCTCGAGCCGTGAGACCGTCTGGACGAACCACTGTGACTGAACGGCATCGTGAAAGGCGCGCGCGGGATGCTCGGGGACGTGCTCGCACACCTCGGCAATCGCGAGGAGCTCTCGACGCCGGTCTTTTCGCGCTTCCTTGGCGGCCATCGAACGGGCAAGCGCCGCGTATCGATGCGCGAAACCGATCATCGCATCGCACACGAGAACGACCGATTCCAGAAATGGTCGTTGGTCGACGTACGCCGCCGTATCGAAAGGGTCGAGCGCATCGAGCCGCTCGTCGGCCTCGTCGCGAATCGCCCCGATGCCTTGATTGAGTACCTTCTCGTAATCGTGCGCCCACGCGAGCATCGAACGCCCCGACGCCGTCGGGGTCACGACGAAAATGCGCTCCATCAAGCGGCGGGTCTCCTCGGGAAGCGCGTGCATCGCGGCGGTGTGATACGCGTTCTTCTCCCAGTAGGGGAGAACCTCGTCCTTTAGAACTGCAATGTCTTGCTCTGTGACGACGATCGGATCCCCGGGCTTGCTCGGGACGAGCTCGTGGGGATGCGTGTAGAACCGCCCGGGGCCGACGAGCTCGCTGTAAACGACTGCGTAGCGGCCCGGCGGCCCTGCGCTTCCCACCAAGAGCTCGTCGTCTTCGATGTGAATTGGATGCTTGTCGAGAATGTGGGCGAGAGCCTTCGCCCAGCGCAACACCATCGGCTGCCCCTCGGTTCTCCTCATGGACTCCGTGAGAAGACGAGCCCGTTCGACGTTTAGCCGGATCGGCGTATCGCGAAAGCCGTGGAGCATCCGCTGGATACGCGCGCGCTTTGATTCGGACGAGTCGACCGCGAGACCCATCGGGACACCCTCTTCGATACGCGCTTCGTGTGGCGTGAGCACCCTGTGCGCCGACGTCGAGTGGGAGGATTCGGAAGCGTCCAACATGCCTACGCTCCTTTCGGGCACACACCGCCCGATTCTACGGGTACCGTACGGCTTTCGGGTCCTCGACGGCAATGGCTCGGAGTGACCTGAGGATGTATGTTATTGACCTGATGCGCCTAGCGTCCTGCATTCTCCTGCCGCGTACGTTTCGAGTCGCCGAGCCGCATCGTCACGATGCCTATGAGGCGCACTACGTGATTGGAGGGCGCGGGTCGTTCGAGATCCGGGGACGGCCCGTTTCCGTTCGTGCCGGCGACTTCTTCTACACGCGTCCGGGCACGATGCACCGAATGGATATCCCCCGAAGCAGCTATCTGCTTCAGTACATCGCCTTCCTCGAGCTCGACCGTCGGCTCGACGAAGCGCTCGCGCAGGACCTCAACGCGTTGCTCGGCGAAGGACGGGTTTGCCATCTTGGCGACCGATACCACGCGCTATTCGCTCAGCTGAGTCGACAGTCGCTGTCGACCGATGCTCGTGAGCATCGTGCAGCTTCGGCACGAATGAATGCCTTCCTTTACGAGATCACGGTCGATGGCTATGGGACCTCTCGAGATCACCCGGCGATCGAGCGAGCCCTCGAGTTCATGCGCTCACACGTCGATGTGCCGTACAGCCTCGACGATCTCGTCGCAGATCTCGCCCTGAACCGCTCCTACTTCGTTCGCCTGTTCAAGAAGCACGTCGGAGTCCCGCCCATGAAATACGCGATGAACCTCAAGATGAGCGCCGCCGCAGACCTGCTGCGGACCACCACCGACCCGCTGGCGGTGATTGCGAGCCGTGTGGGCTTCGAGGACGAGTATCACTTTGCCAAGCGATTCAAGAAGTGGAGTGGAACGGCACCGGGACGGTACCGGTCGTCGTAGCCCATCGAGGCGTTCCCGTGCGCTCCGGTGTTGCGTGCTCGTGATTCGACCCGGGTCGAGTTAGTTGCAAGCCTCGTCCACGCCGTCGTCTTCGGCGTTGCACGGATAGCCGACCGGTGGCTCTTCCTCCACCCAAGCGTCGAACTCGGCGCAGCTCAGCGCACCGAGGCACCTGTTCTGATCCCTCACGGCTTCTGCACAGGCCGATGAGATGGCCCCGGCCGCCGACAGCTCATTCACGCAGGCGCTGGTGCACTCGTCCACGCTGGTGTTCGTACACTCGTCGACCACCGCGCACCAGGGTCCGCAGGTCGCGTCCACGTTCCCACCATCGTCGCCACAACCCACGACGGCGATCATCAAAACCAGTCCGGCACACATACTCTCGACACGCATCGCAGCCTCCCGCCACGGCAGCCTTTGGGCTTCACCGACTTTTTCAACGGACTATCACGAACCCCCTCGAAGACCAATGACCACTCAACCCGCGGTGCGCCCCGAAAGCGGAAGTCACACACAGGATCGATCGACCTGTTTCCGGGTGTCGATCCTCTCGTGAACAGGAGCCGAAGTCGTTCTCGAGCGCTCGCTGGACTTCGAGAAGTCGATGGAAGGGCGATATGTAGAAATAAACTACAAGAAATCGACAAACTATCTGTATTGGCAACGCGATGCGAGCGCCCGATGCTTGATCGCGGAGGTGTTCCCATGTCTGACCCCGCTGCACTGAACGAAAGCGCTCGTCACTACGCATTCCTAGCCGCCGCTTGGATCGCCAACGTCGACGGAGCGGAAGATGGGGCGGAGACGGACGCGCTCTGCCAGTTGCGGAAAGCTCTGGACATCAGACCCTCGGTCGCACGGCAGCTCCATCAACTCGCGCGCCGCGCGGCCCGTATTCCGCAAGCCAGTCTGAGCGCGGCATGAGCGCCGATCTCTCGGAAGGCCTTCGCCGGCTCTCGGCCCTCGCGGCGGTCCTGGCCGCGGTCGCGGCGCAGAGCTTCGTCACCCGGGAGGTCGCTGCGGATCGCGAGCGATCGCCCACGACGTACGGCGTGCAGCTTCTCGAGCGCGCGTTGGCGGAACCCGTTGTTCTGACCCACGATCCACCCTCGAAACTCACCCCATCGGTCGCCATGCCTGAGGGCTCTGCGGCCACCTTGTTGCGGGCCCCGCTCGCACCAGCTTCGGTGCGGAGCCCTGCTGAGCGCGGCATGACTCGCTGGCCTCGATCCTTGCGCGAGCGGAGCGCGGCGAAAGCGACACACGACGGGCCCGAGAATCGAGACGCGGCAGGCGCGCTGATTCGACTCACCGAGAACGACCTGCTGATTCCGTATTGACCGCGAGTTGCCCCTCACCGCAAATTTCGCGGTTGGGTATCTAAATACCCGATATGATGGGTGTTCTGACGGTGAAGCCTGTCCCCGTGCTAGGGAATCGGGTGACTCAGCGCGTGGTGATTGCGGGGTTTGGGGACACCGGGGTGTTGGTGGCGATCTACGTCGGGCGAGGGTTCGAGGTGGTTGGCATCAGCGCCAAGCCCTGTTTGGTGAGCGGGCAAGAGCTCGGAACCCGATTGACACGTCCCGAGCTCTGGAAGAAGGACTACTTGATGCATTTCGGGCGCTACGAGCGCCTCGATGATGTTCGCGTCGTGCAGGGTCGGATCACGTCGATCGACGTGGAAGCGCAATCGCTCAGAGTCGAGCTCCCGAGCGGGGAGACGCAAGTCGAGCCCTACGACGCGCTCGTGATTTCGTCAGGCGTCACCAACGGCTTTTGGCGCAACGCCGCCGTCGAAGACTGGGCGAGCATCGCTGCAGGCATCGAGCAAGCCGCCGCGGAGATTGCGGGCGCGAAATGCATCGCCGTCGTCGGCGGCGGCGCGACGGGGGTCAGTGTCTCCGCCAACGTGAAGGCGCAGTACCCCGCGACCGAGGTTCATTTCTTCTTCACCGAAGCGCAACCACTCCCGGGCTATCACCCGAAGGTTCGCGATCGAATCGAGGCTGAGCTCAAAAGCGCCGGGGTCGTACTCCATCCCCAGCACCGCGCCATCATCCCCGATGGCTTCGACTGCGATCGGATGACGAGTGAGCCAGTAGAATGGTCGACCGGCCAGCCGCCTTTCGAGGCTGACCTCGTCTTGTGGTCGGTTGGCCGCGTCCGACCGAACAGCAGCTTCGTCCCCGCGGACATGCTCGAGGAGCGCGGCTTCGTAAAGACCGACGAGTTCCTTCGCGTGCCTGGGTACGACAACGTGTTCGCCGTGGGGGACGTCGCCGCGTCCGATCCCAACCGAAGCTCCGCCAGAAATTGGGGGTACCGCATCGTGGCAAACAACGTCCGAGCAATGCTCGAAGGCAAACCGACGCGCATGAAGCGCTACGAGGCGCCAGCTTACCGTTGGGGCTCGATTCTGGGCGTGCAGAACGATGGCCTGCGCGTCTTCAAGCCGAATGGCGGCAGCTTTCGGTTCCCGCTCTGGGCTGTCCGGAAGCTTCTCTTCCCAATCGCCGTAGGCAAGATTATCTACAAAGGAATCCGAGGCGCCCCGACCGCGGACGCATCACCAACCCTCGGGCAGCAATCCGGCCGGCACGCTGCCCAGGATGACTGAGGGTCGACCGGACCAAACCGTCTCGTCCCTCGAGCCAGAACATCCGTATCGAGTCGACGGGTGCAGGGAGCAGTTTATGCGTGGCAAGCCGATGATGACGCAACCCATTCGTCGAACAGCCCGGGCTGAGAGGGCAACCCTCGATCGATGGGTTCGGTTTTGGCGCGCTCTCGTGAGGCACCTGGGAGATGGTTCGGATCTTGCTTCAACCCCAGCCATGAGAAGCCGAATGGTATCGTTGGCGGTGGGGCTTGTCGTCTTGGGTTACGGCAACGTATCCAGTGCTCAAGAGGTCGAGATACGCGAGGTCATCTGGAGTTTTTCGCCAGATTGCGACGCAGGATTCGGCTACGGGATGGACATCTTCGTTGATGTGCAGGGTCCGAGTCCTGAAGACATCATCATCCGCGGTAGCGTCCAAGGGTGTAATCCCGAGCTCGGTCCGTTCACGATTTCGTCCGTCGCCTGCAACAACACCACGAATTTCATGGGCCTCGCAATGGCTGAGGAGCGCGACACCGACAACATGGACACGGTCGAGTTCACGATCGAGCCCTGCGTGGACGGAAGTCAGAGCTACGGAGGCTCGGGAGGCTCAGGAGGCTCGGGAGGCTCAGGAGGCTCAGGAGGCTCAGGAGGCTCAGGAGGGCTCCCCACGGACGAGGATGAAGCTGGTGGGTGCGACTGTACGGTTCAGAGCTCGGAGCCTGACCACGGGACGACCCTATTCAACCTGGTGTTAGCCGGCGTGGTCGGCGCCCGGCTCCTCCGCAAACGCCGCCGCTGACATGCCAACGAACCGACGAAGGAGATCGACATGCCACGTGAAGCCGGAGACCGCTATGTGTGCGAAGCTTGCGGAGCGCAGCTCGTCTACGAGAAGCCCTGTCCCTGTCCCGAAAACATGCCGCACTCGGAGATCTGCTGCGGAAAGCAGATGAAGCGCGTGAAGGAACAGTCGACAACGTAGAGCGAAGCGCCGTATCCCCGGGAGGACAGGAGAATCCCCATCCGTTGGTGAGCGGCTGCACCCGAGCGTGCGGTTTCACTCTCGTGATGAGTATCAGCCAACCATGGATCCGTGCGGTTCAGTGAGCGCCCCGCGTCGCCGTGTTGGTTCGCCGCTCTCGGCGGCCCCCCGCGAAGCTGTCCTTTTCGTGCGATGCATGGTAACACGGCGTGCGAGCAGACCATGAAGATCGAGCGGATACTCGTCTGCACGGCGGTTCTATCG
>CBDUCC010000098.1:0-11107 GCA_965365555.1 uncultured Myxococcales bacterium
TGCGGTGGATCGTCCCATCGGGAAATTTTCGAAAGGCATGATGCCGCGTGTAGGCCTTGCGCAGGCACTTCTGCACGACCCCGAGTTGCTGGTGCTCGACGAGCCGATGAGCGGCCTCGATCCGATCGGTCGCAAGGAGGTTCGGGACGTGCTCCTGGAGCAGCGTGCGCGCGGAAAGACGCTTCTGTTCACCAGCCACATCCTCAGCGACGTCGAGCTCCTTTGTGATCGGGTCGTCATCATGCGCTCGGGTACGATCCGTTCTGAAGGCAAGGTGCATGAGCTGCTCGAACAGTCGGGGCGCCGAGTCGAGATTCGCCTGAGCGGTGCCTCTGAAGCGCTCAAAGCTTCGCTCGCCTCCCACGGTCTCATGCTCGACGACGGCAACGGCCACCTCACACTGAGAGTGGAAGGCGACAAAGCCGTGGACGAGATCCTGAGAATCTCGAGCGCCGCAGGCGCCCGCCTCGACGCCCTCATCCCCGAACGCCAAAGCCTAGAAACTCTCTTCCTCCAAGACGCCCAATAGAAGCGGGGGACAGGAAGCCCCCCTCGCAGCCCTGCAATTCCAAACACTTGCAGCACCAACTGCGAAATCTTCGCCCCCCAACGCTCCCAACTGGCCGCGCGGCCAGTTCGACCCCCGTCTGAGTCCGTAGCGTTCGAAGGAACGCTCGCTGGAGCGCCGCCCGCAACTTTGTTCCGCAGAGCTCGATAAGCAGCCGTGGTCTTCGCGGAGCAAACCATCGTCCTTGGCACCGTCGTCCTCAGTGTCGGGCTCGCCTTGTTCGGGCTCGGTGTGCCTCTGATCGAGGCTTTCTATCTCACCAAGCTCTTCATCTTGCTTCCCGTCCCGTGATCCATCGAAAGGAGCCATCCATGTCCAATCCCAAGCACCAACCGTTCACTCTGCTGCGCGACACCCGCGGTCTCACGACGGTCGAGTACATCATCGTGCTCGGTCTCATAGCCGTCGTCGGCATCGCCGCATGGCAGCAGTTTGGAGAGACACTAACCGGCGAGATTCAGGCCGCCGAGGGCTACATTTCGGACGTCGTTCAGTAGGAGCTGCAGAGCATGCCTTCCACAGCGGAGATCGCCTTCTCCTCCGCGGTGCTGGTCAGCCTGGGAGCGGCGATCTCCGATTCCCGTTCGGGCACCATCCCCAACGCACTCACCCTTCCACCCCTCGTGCTCGCGCCCCTTCTCTACGGGACCCTGCTCGGATATGAATACGCCGCGAAGTCCGTCGTCGGGGCAGTTCTGAGCGTCTTCGTTCCCTACCTGCTCTTCCGTCACAGAGCGATGGGCGGCGGTGATGTGAAACTGTTTGCCGCTCTTGGCGCTGTGGCCGGGTTCGCTCCAACCACGGGTCTGCGGATCCAGTGGATGACCTTCATTGCTGCCCTCATCCAAGCCATTTCGGTGCTCCTCGTGCGTCGCCGCCTCTTCGCGACCCTGCGCCAGATGCTCCGCATGGCCTTGCGCCGCAAGGCCGCCCCAGCGGGAGCCGAGCTTGCACTCACGCCGATTCGCCTAGGAGGGGCGGCGCTGATAGCGACCTTCGTTCAAGCACTTCCCTATCTCTCGATATTTCGGATCGGGCCGTGACCCCGGCTCGCGTCCCCCATTGCCGACTTCTCGAAGACACCGGCGGCGTCGTGTTCCTCGAGGTCCTCATGGCGGTCAGGCCCCTTTGGCCCTTCGCCGCCTGCACCTTTCAACTGGCGCTCATCGCACACGCGAGCTTGATCGTTCGGCACTCCGCCGATGCGGCGGCCCGCTCAGCGGCGGTGGTCCTCCCTGACGACCCGGGCGAGTACGGCGGCGAGCCCCAAATGAGCGTTGCCCGCAATCGTGTGGACCCAGCCGGCTTCATCGATTCCTTAGCCCGGCGCATCCCGGGCTCGACCGATCGCTCCGGGGTTGAGTCGATCCAAGCAACTGGGCGAGGGCCCGTGGCTCATCTCGGACGTTCGCGCCTCAACACGATCCGCCTCGCCGCTCATGTGCCCCTCATGCCACTCGCCGGGTCGCTCCCGTTCGGAATGAGGTACGCGAGCTTCGAGCGAGCGCTTGCCCGACCCGATTCCCTAGCCAGCGCTCCCCTGTATCAACCATTTGCCGTTGCCGTGACCTTTCCTGGTATCGACGGCGACCTCGTCACCGGCCCGGAAGTGACGGTGCGTGTCACCTACGCGTTTCAGTGCCGTGTACCCTTGGCACGAGCAATCCTCTGTCGCGCATTCGACGATCTTGCCGGGCAACAGAGTACGCGAGAGGTCCCGCTTGGCGCACCTGAGGGGCTAGTTCGCGGTCGATTCCGCGAGATTCATCACGAAGCGACGACCTTGGTCCATGAAGCCCCGTACGAATACCGACCGAGGGGATCCTGATGAGCGCGGCGAAGCCGCTGGCGGAGGACACCGAAGGCGCCGTGATGGTCTTCGCTCTCTTCATCGCCTTGTTCCTGGTGGGCGCGATGTACCTGGTCCTGGGCATCGGCGATGCAGTTCTCTATCGGCGAGGGATGCAAGACGGCGCGGACGCGAGTGCATTCGCGGCGTCGGTGATCGCTGCGAAGGGGATGAACCTGCATGCGTTGCTCAACGTCGCGATGGCCGTCACCGCTGGCATCTTGTTGGTGCTTCGCAGCGTCGAGGTGCTCTTGGAGATCGTCATCGCGATCCTTCAAGCGATGGCAGCGTCCATCGTTCTTGCGCCCAAAGCCGTGCCGCTTCTTGCCGTCTTCACTCCAGCCGAAGCCACCGTCGAGCGGATTGGTGATGGCATCGAGCAGTTCGTTCGAGTCTCCCACGATGCGCTGGATGCAGCCCATCTGGCTGTTCAGCATGGATTTCCACTGCTCTCCGAGGCTCGGGCAGTCGACGTCATGGTTTCCTCGGGTGGCTACGATCCTCCGGTCGCAGGTGGGTTCGTCGTGCCCGTTCTCGGTGCGAGCTTGCCTGAAGGTGGACGCGGCTTGCCCGTGGAGGCGGGAGACGTTGGCGTGCTCTGCGACAGGGCTGCCGCAGCGTTCGGGGATCGCTTGAGCCAGGTGAGCGCCGGCGTCCCGAGGTGGCTGCTCAGGTTCCTGGGGGGCGTCGTCGAAAGAGCCCTGAGGCTTGGCAAACGGCGGACCTGCGACGAGGCAGTCGTCGAACCACCGCGTTTCGTGCTCGGAACGCGGCGCGACGGCTCCGAGGTATGGTTGGGTCACGAGGAGTTTCAGTACAGGGCCTATACGATCGGCCGCGATCCCGGCGCGAATCGCTGGTCCGCCGGTGAACGTGGTATTCGAATCGCGCAGGGTGGAGGCTCCAGCGGCCGGAGCTCGGCGTACGAGGCCCATCTCCTCGGGAGGGTCGCTCTCGCGCAGTCGGAGTACTACTTCGACGGGACGGAGCCGAAACCGGAGTGGCTCTGGAAGCAGCGGTGGCGGGCCCGCATGCGACGATTCCGTATCTCCCGCGACTGGATCCCTGGCGGAATTCTGGCCGCCTGCACCGGTGGTCGACGAGGAGGCCTGATCGGAGATCTACGGCACTTCTGTGACCTGGTGCGCGACTTCTCCATCAACGCGCTCTCCGCGCACTGAGGCGTTCATGATCCTCCTCAAATCGAAGCACGAAAGAACGCATGCTGGGACCGCCCTGGTCGAGTCGGTCATCATCGTTCCGGTCCTCGGTCTCATCCTTGCCGGAGTGCTAGCCGTGCACGGCCTCTATGCCGCCAAGATCGAGGCCAAGGCTCGCGCTCGTCGCCTAGCCTGGCTGCAGGCTGACTCCGGCGCCTGTCCGACCTCTTCGTGTTCCACATCGGACTGTGAGTCGACTGTTCGTGAGATTCGCCACCGCGGAGTCGATGCCTTGCAGACACCGAGCAGGGGCCGCTTCCGGCTGGGTTCCTTCTTGGGTGAGCTAGGCGGTTTCTTCATCGGACGGGCCACGTCCGGGGTCGGGAGTGCTGACGCACGCCTTCCGCGCTTGCTTGGACGCACCGCGACGACGCTGCACGGGCGCATAACGCTCATTTGCAACACCACCGCGCGACGCAACGAATCCGGTGTCTCGATTCTCGAGCACGCCTGCAACACGGACCTGCGAACCACGGAGTACGCTCGTGCGATCTGCCGATAGACTCGGACTCCAAGCGGCCCTCGCTGGCCTCGCGGTCACCGTATCCGGCATCGTACTTGCGGCTGTCCTGACGGGTACGACCCCCCGGGCCAAGGCCGACCCTTGGCTGCTCGATCTCGGTGCCCGAGCCATGGCGTTTCCCGGAGCCCACCTCGAGGAGTCTCGCTCCGCCCGCCTCAACGGGGTGGAGCTCTCCTTCAGGACTCAGGCCGTCGAGGCATCGCTGCGAGATGTTCTCGCACATTTCCGTGAAGTCTGCGTCAAAGGCCCCTCTTCTCGGTCGCCACTCGTCGAGACCTTGAGCGCGTTGGCCATCCGGACCGCCATCGAAGAGGACCACGGGTACGTCGCCTGTCTGAGCCTGGATGTGGCCGGTCTTCCGAGCCTCGCGGCTCGCGTCAAACGATTCGCGCGGACAGGAGACCTTGCCGACCTGGGCGGCCTTCGATACGCGTACGCGCATCGTTCGGGCTCCGACGCTGCCACCACACTTCTCTTCACCGTTTGGTCCGACGGCTCTCTGCCACTCGGGAGCTTCATGCCCCGCGCCGGCTCCGACACCACTGGCGAAGACCTTCCCGGTGTTCCACGTCCCGGCGGGTCGACACGGCTGCTTTCCTTTCACGAGCATGCGGGGCCAAGTCGAATCGCCGTGTACCGGAGTCCGCATGAGACGCCTGCCGATGCCGCGAAGATTTATCGAGAGCAGCTCGTAGACGATCACTGGATCCCGCTCCGAAGTTCGCCAGCTCAGCCGATCCAGCTCGAGCAGACCTTCGTCGTCGCGGCCGAGCGCGATGACGCGATGCTTACCGCAGTCGCGCATGCCGACGGCAACTCCGGTGCGCTGATCGCTCTGCTCCTTTCCGAGGCGCCATGAGCAGCTCCTCGCAGATTGGGCGCAAGACGGCTCTCTACGCGGCACTTGGTGCAGCGATTCTCGGGTCGCTTCTGTTCTGGACCTACGTTCGTCAACTCAAGCACGAGCTCTCCGGGGGTCGTCCAGTCACGCTTCTCGCTCTCCGACATGACGTCGATGCGGGCCGCCCGATTACGGAAGACATGTTCCTGCCTCACGATGTTCCAGAGGTCTACGTCGAGTCGCGTCACGTGCTCGCCTCTTCCCTACCCCGTGTCTTGGGCGTTCGGACCACCATCGGGCTCGAAGCCAACCAGGTTCTCTCCTGGACCGACCTTTCCAGCACACCCCGTGGCGACCACACGTTATCCGCCCACATACCTTTGGGCATGCGAGCGATGAGCATCACCCAACCGGAACGCCAGCTGTTTGGCGGTCTCCTGCGTCCCGGCGATCGCGTCGACGTTCTCATTACGAAAACCACATCGATGCAGAGCAAGCGCGCCGTGACCGTACCTCTTCTTCAGAACGTTCTCGTCCTGGCGGTCGGCGATAGACTGGGGTCAACCCATCCGGAGGACATGCAGGGTGCAGCATCGGTCGTGACTCTTCTCGTGACGATGGACCAGGCCGGGTTGCTCGCTCATTCTCGTAGCGACTCCGAGCTCACGCTAGTCCTCCGCAACGAGAACGACATCGAGATCAGCGAGGGACTGCCTGAAACCGACGATTCCGACCTCGTCGAGGAGGAGAAGCGCGTCCGCCGCCAGCGTCGAGTCGTTCTCGAAAGGGTTGACTAAATGAAGACACTCTGCGTCGGAGTCATCATCCTTTCGACGACTTGGATCGGCTGGGCTGCGGTTGCGAGCGCAGAGTCGGGTCCGGCCGCGGTCATATCCCTTCGAGTCGGCGAGCAAAGGAGTCTCTCCGCGCAAGGGGTGAGGAGTTACTCCGAGGGCGTTGCGGGGATCGCGGACGTGAGGGTCACCCGCGATCAAAGTCGCTTCGTCATCGTCGGGCGCCAGGCTGGAACCACATCGCTCTTGCTCATTCGGGACGATGGTTCGCAGGTGCAGCACGCCATTCGCGTCGAAGCGATCGATGGCTCCAGCGGGCAGTCCACCCGAGAAAACATCCGCTTGGACCTCTATTTCGTGATGATCCAGGACCGCTACAGTCATCAGATCGGCCTCAACTGGCCCGGCAACGTCGGCAGCACCGCGACGCCTTCGCAGGCCGCATTCGCAATCACCGGTGGCAGCAGCCTTCCGACCCAATCCGCATTCCAGATTCTGCCTCAGACGTTCCTTCCAAGCTTCGATCTCGCGCAAGCCAAGGGTTGGGCGAAGATGTATAGGCAAGCGACGCTGGTGACCGCGAACGGTACCGAAGCCGTGTTCACCTCGGGTGGTGAATTCAACGTCCAAGTCCAGAACAATCTCACAGTCGACGTTCAGTCGATCGAGTTTGGGACGAAGGTGTCGGTCCTGCCTAGGTATGACCCCCGCACCGGTCGTATCGAGCTGGAGATCACCGCAGATGTTTCCGATCTCGACGCGGACCGGGGCATCCATGGGATTCCGGGTCGGATCACATCCCACGTTGAAACACTCGTCAACGTGGACCTCGGGCAGTCGGTTTCCCTCGCGGGAATCCGCGCCCGCACTGAACGGCGCAAGAGGGACGGCATACCCGGACTTGCCATGGTGCCGTTCATCGGGGCTCTTTTCGGCACCCATTCGCGCGAGGTCAACGACGACGAGTCCTACCTGCTGGTCGTTCCCTCCGTCGTCGAGCCCGTGAGCATGTCCCAGCGAGATCGCGTCGAAGAAGCGTTGCGGCTGTACGAGAGCTTCCAAGGAGGCGTCGACAAGTACGACCTCCTCGACGAGCCTCGCGTCGATCCGACACTTCGCTTGCAGCGACGCGGGTCGCCATGAACGATGGCTTCACCGTCGAGGTGCTTCACCCGACGCAGGCGAAGACCTCGATCCACCTGGCCCGGAGCAGTTCCTTCACCGTCGGTCGAGACCCAAGTTGTGACGTCGTCTTGCCTTTGTCGGCCGTCAGTCGAGTTCACCTCCGTGTTCACCGAGATGATCGGGGGCTATGGCTCGAGGACCAGTCCTCGAACGGGACCCGGGTCAATGGGGAGCTCATCCACGCTGCCACCGTTTCGCTACCAGCCGTAGCTGAGCTCCACATCGGGCCCTACGTACTTCAGATCCTCGGGCCGCCCCGTTCGATTCAAGCCACAACTCCCGAGCTGCGTCGTCGGATCCACCGCAAGCTACTCGAGCACCTAGACCTCGCCGCACTCGACGTACAAGAGCTCAGCGACTCAGATCTTCGCTCGCACGTCGTCGAGGCCTTGCGCAACGTCGTAGATGACCACGCGCCCGAGAGTCGATCCGACGCTGAACGTGCGCAACTCGTTGCAGAGATGGCCGATGAAGTGCTTGGGCTGGGCCCGCTTCAGGAACTCCTCGACGATGAGGGCGTATCGGAGATCATGGTTCTCGATCCGGAAACCATTTACGTAGAACGAGCAGGCCGAATCGAACGCACAGGGCTCCGATTCATGGACAAAGAATCCTGCCGTGCGGCCATCGAGCGCATCGTCACCCCTCTAGGTCGACGGATCGACGAGAGTACGCCGCTCGTCGATGCGCGTTTGGCTGACGGATCCCGGGTGAACGCCATCATTGCCCCCCTCGCGGTTCGCGGCCCGTGCATCACCATCCGAAAGTTCGCCCGCGCACCCCTGCAGATGACCGATCTCGTTTCGCTGGGATCCCTCAGCCAGCCCATGGCCGTCTTTCTTCGCCGTTGCGTGCGCGCCAAGAAGAATCTGGTCATTTCCGGTGGAACGGGCAGCGGCAAAACCACGCTTCTAAACGTGCTCTCTGGCGAAATCTCTGCGGAAGAGCGAATCATTACGATCGAAGACGCCGCGGAGCTCCAGTTGGCTCAGCCACACGTGGTGAGCCTCGAGTCGAGGCCGAGCAACCTGGAAGGACAAGGCGCGTACACGATTCGCGATCTCGTCAAGAATGCGCTGCGGATGCGTCCGGACCGGATCGTCGTCGGCGAGTGCCGCGCTGGCGAGGCCATCGACATGCTCCAAGCGATGAACACCGGGCACGAAGGCTCCATGACGACGACTCACGCCAACAGCGTGCGTGAGTCCATCAAGCGAATCGAGACGCTTTGTCTCATGTCCGGGCTCGATCTGCCGACCCGAGCGATTCGCGAACAGATCGCAGCGAGCATTCACGTCGTCGTTCAGCAGAGCCGCTTCTCGGATGGCTCGCGTCGCGTCACGTCCATTGCTGAGGTGCGAGGCCTCGACGAGCAGGGCGAAATACTCGTCAGTGAGATCTTCGCGTTTGAACGTGCGGGAACCACGGGCGATGGCCGAGTGCTCGGAGCCCACCAGCATACCGGATACGTGCCCAGCTTCTTGGGAGAGTTCATTCGCCGAGGCCTCGTAGACGAAGGGGGATTCCTATGAGCGCTCTCGCGTGGATCTCCGGAAGCCTCCTGGTTGGTGCCATGGGCGCATCTACCTTCGCGGGGCTCCGCGGCGCTCACGGTGGCTTGGCGTCACTCTTCAGCAGATACGCGTCGATGATCGAAGACGACGCTAGCTTTCTCCTTTTGCGGCACAGTGGGTCGCGAATCGCCCGCCTTCAGCTGGTCGCGGTGGGCTTCTCGTTCGTCATGCTGCTCTTCACAGGGCGACTAATCCTTCTCGGGTGCGCGGTAGGAGTCTTGCTGGGGCCTCCGCTCATCCTCAAGAGGCGGCGTGCTGGACGTGTCGCCCGCCTCGAAAGGCAACTCGACACCTGGCTGTTGATGTTGGCCAACGCCCTCAAGTCGACTTCGTCTCTCGGTGAGGCGATCGAATCGACTGCCGTCCTCGTCCCGCGCCCCTTCAGTGAGGAGGTCGACCTCCTCGTCAAAGAGCTCCGCCTCGGCGTCCCGCTAGATCGGGCTCTCGACGCCATGTCCTTGCGGATTGGAAGCCCCTCCATCTCTGGTGCCCTCATGATGATCGTCGTGGCGAGGCAGACCGGTGGCAGTCTTCCATCCACGCTCGAGACCTCTGCGAGCGCGCTGAGAGAGGCGGCACGACTCGAGGGAGTGCTCCGCACCAAGACGGCGGAGGGGCGAGGGCAGGTTCTGGTGCTCGCGCTGGTCCCTTTCCTTCTCTGTCTCATCATCACTTGGCTCGATCCTAGGTGGTTCGAGCCCATGGTGGAGCACCACTACGGGCGTCTCGTCCTGGCGGTCTGTCTGGTCGCCTGGACCGCCGCGACCGCTTGGGCGCACCAGATCGCGGGGGCGGAGCTGTGAAGGGTACCGACGCGCTTGGGCTAGCCGCCTGGCTCTGTCTTTCGGTGACGCTGCTCATCTTGGTCTCCTCTGCCGCTCGTCGTGCGCCCCAGCCGCGACCCACGCTCGGCCATCGAGGACTCCAACGAGCCCGTGCGCTTTCCGAACACGTTGCGTTCGCCTCGGTCGAGCCGCTTGCGCGCTACCTCGCCGCCTGGGTTGCACAGGTCCGGGTGCCTCGGCTTCGCCGCTCGCTTCTGCGTCAGCTCAGGGAGTCCGGTGACTACCTCGGGTTGTCGGACGACGAGCTGCTTTCGATGTCTGCGATCACGGGAATCGCCACGGGTCTCGTCATGACGTTGTTGACTAGAAACCTATCGCTCCCGTACCTGCTAGCGCCTCTGGCGGGTCTCCTCGGAGCGCTCCTCCCAATTTTTCGCGTGAGGGCCGTCGCCCGGGAAAGGGCGAAGAGCGTCACGCGAGCTCTGCCGGCCACGATCGAGCTCGCGGCGATGTGCATGGAGGCCGGTCTCGACTTCCCTCGAGCGCTGCGACGTATCGTGCAGTCCACCACGGAGAAGAGGCTTGCGATCGTGGAAGAGCTTGCGCGTGTGCTGCAGGAACTCGAGCTCGGTCGCACCCGCCGAGCGGCGATGATCGAGCTCTCGAAGCGTGTTCCGTCCGACGAAGTTCGGGAACTCGTGAACAGCGTGATCCAATCCGAGGAGAAGGGCACTCCGCTCGCGCGTGTGCTCCTCATTCAGGCAAAGACTCTTCGCCTCCGGCGAAGCGTCGCGGCGGAAGAAACGGCGTCCGAGGCGGCACTGATGTTGGTAGGGCCGATGTCCCTGATCTTCCTCTGCGTCATCGCTCTGCTTCTCGGGCCAGTCTTGCTGAGGGTCACGACCGAGGGCTTGGGGTCCGTGTGAGCGAGAGCCTCAAGCGACGCTTGCTCTTGGTCGGCACATGCGTGCTTCTGGTGGGCAGCTTGGTTTGTTGGGCTTGGTGGGCACAACAGACGCCAGCCTTCGGACGCGAGGAGGTTCCGGCTCCAGCCCTCTTCCCGCGGACGTTCACTTGCCCGCGTCTCGACGCATCCGAGGCGGCTGGCTTTCGATTTGAGCGCGCCGCGCGGCTTCGTGCCGAGCGATACCCCTACGACCCCGAGGACGGCGTTCTGGGCGTACGGCTGTTTCTCCAGGCTCGAGCTTGCTACCAGGCGTTCGGGTCTGACGCAGACGCCGCTCGGTCAGCCCGGCTTGGCGACGAACTCATGGGCCGCGTCGAAACCGACTACGCGTCCGCACGTCTCGTCCTCAGAGAGGCGCTGCGTCGAGGTCGTTCAAGCTGGGCCGCTCGAGAGACGGCGCGTCTTCTCGCGATGACTCGGCACCTCGGACCCGATCCGTACGTCCTCTGGCTACACGAAACCGCAGGAAGGCTGAGTGCTCATGCGCCTCTTCTCCGCTGAGCGTCCTGAGGCCTTGCTCTTGGGGCTGATCCTTCTGCTCGCCGGGTGTCACAGGGCGGCCATACCCAGGCCGCAATCGGTCCTCGATGACCCCCACGCGATCAGCTCTCAGCAGCTCTTCGAGATCGCGCTCTTTCAGGCGCAGCGTGGCGATCTCTTGCGTGCCGAGCAGTACCTCACCGCTGCCCAGGAGCGCGGCTATGACCAAGCGCGCACGACCTATTGGCTCGTGCGGGTCTGTGTTTCCGCAGGTCGCTATCACTCCGCGCTTCGTCACGCCGCTCAGCGTCTCGACCGCAA